>NZ_SCND01000087.1:0-17802 GCF_005503585.1 Pseudomonas sp. 2VD | reverse complement strand
GGCAGAGCAGCACCTCGGGGCGACCGCCAAGGGCCTCGCGCAAGCCTTCGTGAACGCGGCGGATCTCGGCCTGGCCGGGAAGAAAGACCAGCACGCTGCCGCTTTCCTCCGCCAGCGCCTGGAGCACCGCCTGCTGCACCCGCGGCTCGATGAACTCGCCGGGTTGCGCCGCCCGTCCCCAGCGGATATCCACCGGGAACATGCGGCCCTCGCTGCGCACCACCGGCGCTTCGCCGAGCAGCGCCGCAAGACGCTCGCCCTCCAGGGTCGCCGACATCACCAGCACTTTCAGCGGCGGCTCGTCGCGCAACAGTTCGCGGCCATTGAGAGTCAGCGCCAGGGCCAGGTCGGCATCCAGGCTGCGCTCGTGGAATTCGTCGAAGATCACCAGGCCGACACCGTCCAGCGCCGGGTCGTCTTGCAGGCGACGGGCAAGGATACCCTCGGTGACCACTTCGATGCGGGTCTTCGGGCCGACCCTGCTCTCCAGGCGGATCCGGTAGCCGACGGTCTCGCCGACCTTTTCGCCCAGCTCGGCGGCCAGCCGCTCGGCCGCGGCCCGCGCCGCCAGGCGCCGCGGTTCGAGCATGAGGATGCGTTGGCCGGCGAGCCAGGGCTCGTCGAGCAGGGCCAGCGGCACGCGGGTGGTCTTGCCGGCGCCCGGCGGGGCTTCCAGAACGGCCTGGTGTTGTGCGCCAAGGGCCTGGCGCAGGGCGGGAACAACGGCGTCGATGGGTAGGGAAATCATGCTGGCTCCGGACTGACCGACGAAGTATACCGGCGAACCGGCAGGCGCTTTCGACGGTCTTATCGTCATCGTCGCGGCAGAAGATTGCCGAACGCTGGTCGATTGCTATAGTTCGCCGTCATGTTCACCCGGAGGTCATACATGCGCCTTGCCACCCGCGTTTCCTGTGCCGTTCTCAGTGCAGCCCTGCTGAGCCAGTTGTCGGCCTGCGGTACGCTGTTCTACCCCGAGCGACGCGGCCAGATCGACGGTCGCATCGATCCGGCCATCGTCGCCTTCGACGCCATCGGCCTGCTGTTCTATATCATCCCCGGCCTGATCGCCTTCGGCGTCGACTTCGCCACCGGCGCCATCTACCTGCCCGACGCCAAGTACTCGGTCGCCCCGGAAGTGCTCAAGGATGCCGTCGGCGCGGACGGCAAGGTCGACAACCGCAAGCTCAAGGCCATCCTCGAACGCGAGATCGGCCGTGAACTGCCGCTCGACGACCCGCGCCTGATCCGCCACAGCGGCAGCGTCGAGCAACTGGCGGCCTATGGCCTGAAGCCGGCCGCCTGATCCGCCCTTCGAGCGCGACCGTGCGTCAGTGCCCGGTCGCCGCCCGGTTGGTTTACAGTGGCGCCGTCCCTCCTGACAGAAGCGCCCCATGAGTCCCGATTCCCCCCACGCCCGCCTGCTGCGCCTGGCCACCCTGGCCTCGCTCGGTGTCGCCGTCACCCTGGTCATCGGCAAGGCCATTGCCTGGTGGCTGAGCGGTTCGGTGAGCCTGCTCGCCGGCCTCACCGACTCCCTGCTGGACAGTGCCGCCTCGCTGCTCAACCTGCTGGCGGTGCACTATTCGCTACGCCCGGCCGACGACGACCACCGCTACGGCCACGGCAAGGCCGAGGCCCTGGCCGGCCTGGCCCAGGCCATGTTCATCGGTGCCAGCGCGGTGCTGGTGGCTATCCAGGCGGTCGAGCAATTGCGCGACCCGCAGCCCCTCGGCGCGGCCACCTGGGGCATCGCGGTGATGCTGCTGTCGCTGCTGCTCACGGCCCTTCTCCTGGCCTTCCAGACCCACGTCATCCGCCGCACCGGTTCCACCGCGATACGCGCCGACTCGCTGCACTACCGCTCGGACCTGCTGCTCAACGCCAGCATCCTCGTGGCACTGCTCCTGGCCCGCTACGGCTGGCCACAGAGCGACGGCCTGTTCGGCCTGGGCATCGCCCTGTACATCCTCTGGAGCGCCCTGCAGATCGCTCGCGAGTCGGTGTCGATCCTGATGGACCGGGAACTGCCTACCGACATCAGCGAGCGCATGCGCGAACTCGCCTGCAGCGTGCCGGGAGTGCTCGGCGCGCACGACGTGCGCACGCGGATTTCCGGCAACCACTGGTTCGTCCAGTTGCACCTCGAACTGCCCGGCGAGCTGAGCCTGTCGGTGGCCCACGCCCTGACCGACCGCGCAGTGCTGGCGATCAAGCGCGAATACCCGAAGGCCGAGGTGCTGATCCATGCCGACCCGCAGGAAGTGGTCGGCAAGGAAACCGTCAGTTGACGCTGTAGCCGCGCCCGCTCAGGCAGGCGGCCATGGCCCGGCGGTAGCCGTTGGCGACCTCGGCGGCCGGCGCGTAGGTCGCCCCCGCCGGGTCGAAGCCGCTCTCGCCCACCGCCCAGCGGTGGCACTCGTAGCGGTCGCGGCCCTGCTGGTCGGGCCCCTGGCCGCGCGCGGGGTAGGCCACCACGTCGTAGCTGGCGGCCGGCCCGCTGACCGGATAAACGGGTCCCGCTGCCCGCGGCGGCGGGCTGACCACTTCGTACTCGCGGGTGTCGGCATGCCACAGGTAGTAAGTGCCGGCGGCAAGGAAGTACAGCACGCTGCCCAGCCAGACCTGCTCCGCATAGGGCGGCAGGCTGCGGACGCGCACCCCGCGGGGCGGCACGACCAGCACATAGCGCGGGCCGTCGGGTCGGTACCAGTAGCCGTCGTGGAAGAAATACTCGCCGCCGCGATAGGGCACCCGCAGGTGTCCGCGCGGCAAGGCATCCACCATCCGGCCCGGACGCCAGTCGGGATGCGGTCCCCAACTGCCGCCGTACGCTTCGCCGCGGCCAGGTCCCGGTTGTCCGTGGGCAACACCGCGCTCGCCGCCGGGTCCGCCGCGTCCCCCTCGGCCGTCGTCAGCCTGCGCCTGGACGCACAGGCTCAGCGAGAGAGCGCCCACCCCGAGCATTCGCCACCATCCACCGTTCATCGTCTGCCTCGCCCCGGGCCTGGTCGCCCGGCCACGTTCGAATGATCCCGGGAACGACTTTCCGCCGTTTTCCGCCAAGGGTGGGTAAACGCCGGGTAAAGAATGGGTAAAAGCGCGGCACGGGCCGGATCGCGAGCAAAGAAAAAGGGAGGCCCGTCGACCTCCCTTCTGGGGTAACTGTCCTGGCTCGGCGCTATTGGCGACGGCTCACCTCACTCCACCTTCTGGGCGGTGTGCAACCCGGAGGCCGGCGCAACCCTGTAGGGTCGGCGGCCACGGCTGGCCTGATTGGGCGAGCCGTGATGGACGAGATGTCCGGGCCGTGAATCTGGGTAAAAGAATACGTCGCCAGGCGCGACCAATGATTGCTAATATTGCTCAACAGAACCTTAATTGCGCAATAAATCACTCAAATTCACCTTGCCGATGGCAATCAACCTGAAAGAAATCCTCGCCATGAACAAACTCGACCGCTACGACCTGCGTATCCTCGAAGAACTCCAGCGCGACGCACGCATCTCCAACCAGGAACTGGCAGAACGGATAGGCCTGTCGCCATCGCCCTGTTCGCGACGGGTCAAGCAGCTCGAGGACGACGGCTACATCGTCCGCCAGGTAGCCTTGCTGGACCGCAAGAAGCTCGGCCTGAGCCTCACCGCCTTCGTCCTCATAGGCATGGATCGACACACCCCGGAACGCTTCGAACATTTCCAGGAAGTCATCGGCAAATGCCCGGAAGTGCTGGAGTGCAGCCTGGTCACCGGGATGGACGCGGACTACCAGTTGAAGGTCGTGGTGCCGGACATGGACCACTACCAGAAGCTCCTGCTGGGTACCCTGACGCGCATCGAGGGGGTCTCCAGCGTGCGCTCCAGCTTCGTCCTCAACCAGGTGCTGGCGAGTACCGAACTGCCGCTGGAGCACCTGCGCGATTGATCGTAGCGAGACCTGGGACATGACACGGAACAGGCGGCATGCCGTATAATCGGCAGCCTGTTTCAGTTGTCATGCCCGCGTGGCCCCCGCATATAAAGAGCAGCCTGCTCGTAGAACGATAAACGCCTTGCCCGCCCCCCATGGCACGCTCCGTCCGACCGCGAGCCGGACTTCGTTTGCTTGAAAATCCGGAGGTTGCCAATGGATCCCGAACTGTTCGAAGAGTGGATGATGACCGGTCTGGTGACCGTGCTTATCCTGTTCATGGCTTTCATCGTGTGGGACCTGGCGAAGAAGTCGAAAGCCGGCAAGTTCGGAACCCTGATCCTGTTCTTCGCCCTCGGCCTGGGCGTACTGGGCTTCATCATCAAGGGCCTGGTCATCGGCAGCCTCGAAGGCGCGGGCATGTAACCCCGGCGCCACACGCGTCATCCAACCACTCGTAATCATCCGCCGGCCCCGGCCAACGGGGCCGGCTCGCCTTGCCATTGCCTAGAACAAGGGAGTCGCCATGAACGCCGCCGACCGCGTCATGCAGAGTTATGGACGCTGCTGTGCCAGCACCGGATTCTTCGATGATTTCTACCGGCATTTCCTTGCCAGTTCCCCGCAGATTCGCGCCAAGTTCGCCACCACCGACATGACTGCGCAGAAACACCTGCTGCGTGCCGGGATCATGAACCTGGTGATGTACGCCCGCGGCATGTCCGACAGCAAACTGCGCGCCCTCGGCGCCAGCCATTCGCGCGCCGCGCTGGATATCCGCCCGGAACTCTACGACCTGTGGCTGGACGCCCTGCTGATGGCGGTCGCCGAGCACGACCGCGACTGCGACGCCGAGACCCGCGACGCCTGGCGCGACGTGATGGGTCGTGGCATCGCCGTGATCAAGTCGTACTACTGATCGTTCCGCGCCCGCTGGACGACGCCCCTCTCGTCAGTCCAGCCGCGCCGGCACTTCCCGCCATTCCCCGAGGCCCAGGCCATCCAGGCTCCAGGGGCCGATCCGCACCCGCACCAGCCGCAGCGTCGGCAAGCCCACCGCCGCCGTCATCCGCCGCACCTGGCGATTGCGCCCCTCGCGGATCACCAGTTCCAGCCAGTGGGTCGGCACCGACTTGCGAAAACGCACCGGCGGCACCCGCTCCCACAACGTCGGCTCATCCAGCAGACGCGCCTCGGCGGGCAGCGTCGGGCCGTCGTTGAGCGTCACGCCCTCGCGCAGGCGCCGCAATTGCTCCTCGTCCGGCGTGCCTTCGACCTGCACCCAGTAGGTCTTCGGCAGCTTGTGCCGGGGGTCGGCGATGCGCGCCTGCAGGCGACCGTCGTTGGTCAGCAGCAACAGGCCCTCGCTGTCGCGGTCCAGGCGCCCGGCCGGATACACGCCCGGCACCGGGATGAAGTCCTTGAGGGTCGAGCGCCCTTGCTCGTCGTTGAACTGGGTCAGTACGTCGAACGGCTTGTTGAACAGCAGCAGCTTCGGCTCGCTCGGCGGCGCCTTGGCCACCCGGCGTGGCGCAGGGCGGACGGGATGACGCGGGGAAGGACGCGGGGGACGGGACATGACTGGAAACGAGTTGGCTTGATCGGGGTACCGGGCGGCATGCTAGGTTGTCCGAGAGCCTGACCGCAAGAGCATCCCCTCATGCCCTCCCTGCGTCCCACCTGGCTGATCAGCCTGCTGACCCTGGCCGGCTGCGCTGGCAGCGCCTATCAGGGTCCGCCTTCGGACCATTTCGACGGCGAACGTTTCCGCAATATCCAGCCGACCGCGCACAAGAGCCTGCGCGACCTGCTCAAGTGGCAGTGGAACCGCCCGCCGCAACGCCCGTGGGTCGCCCTGCCGCCGACGGCAACGCCGCCAAGGGTGAACGAGCGCGCCCGCGGCGAAGAACTGCGGATCACCTACATCAACCACGCCACCCTGCTGATCCAGCACCGCGGCCTGAACATCCTCACCGACCCGGTCTGGTCGCAACGGGTCAGCCCGCTCGCCTTCATCGGCCCGAAGCGCCACCATCCGCCCGGGTTGACGCTCGACCAGTTGCCGCCGATCGACCTGGTGCTGGTGAGCCACAACCACTACGACCACCTCGACCTGGAAACCCTGCGCCAGCTCCACCGGCGCTGGCCGACGGCCAAGGTGGTCAGCGGCCTGGGCAACGCCGGGCTGATCCGCCAGACAGGTTTCGCCGACGTCGTGGAGATCGACTGGTGGCAGGCCGTGCCGCTGGGCGCTGGCCTGACGCTGCATGGCGTACCGGTGCAGCACTGGTCGTCGCGCACCCGCAGCGACACCAACCGCACGCTCTGGCTCGGCTTCGTCATCGACTCGCCGGACGGCCCGCTGCTGTTTCCCGGCGATACCGGGCTCGGCCCGGAGTTCGGGCTGATCAACCAGCGCTTCGGGGCGATGCGCTTCGCCGCCCTGCCGATCGGCGCCTACGAGCCGCGCTGGTTCATGCGCGACCACCACATGAATCCCGACGACGCGGTGCAGGCCCATCGCACGCTGCAGGCGCAGACCAGCATGGCCATCCACTTCGGTACCTTCAATCTCACCGACGAACAGCAGGACGACCCGCCCAAGGCGCTCCAGGCGGCGCTGCGCAGCCAAGGCGTGGACCCGGCGACCTTCGGCACGCCGAAACCCGGCGAGCAGTGGCGCGTCGCACCGCGCAACGTCGCTCAGGAGGCCGAGGCCACCAGGCGGGAGCAGCAGTTGCGGTAGCGCTTGCCGCTGCCGCACGGGCAAGCCTGGTCGCCACGGCCGCCCAGGGCCAGCCAGCTTTCCAGGCGCGCGGCCATCCCGGCCAGGCGCTCGCGGGCCTCGTCGTCCAGGCCGGCGCGGGCCAGTTGGCGCCGCAGGCCGAGGTAGTCTTCCAGCAGGACATCGCGGCTGAGCGCCTGGTACTGGTCGGCCAGCGGCACGCCTTCGTAGCGCCGCTGCGGGTCGGCCAGGAAAGCGATGGCGCCCGCCTGCGGCAGGACATTCCAGAGGTTGCCGCGCGGATCGCGCCAGCAAGCGCTGAAACGCGCGCGCAGGGCCAGGCCGCGCCATTCTTCCAGGATCCAGCCGTCGACCCGCACGCCGCCGAGGGCGTCGACCGCCCGCCCGACCGAGAACCACGGTTCGCCGGCCAGGCTTTCCGGCATCGGCAACGGCGCTGCCACTTCCGGCGCGGCATCGGGCACCAGGCGGCGGGCGAAGCGACGGAGCGGGTTGCTGAGATGAGTGGGGGCGCTGAACGGCATGGGGCTCACATCGATGGCAGGCGTGGTCGTTCCGACCGGCAGAAGGCGCCGCGGTTCCACGCAGGGCGAAGGGCCGTCATTGTAGGGCCTCGGCGCCGCGAGGCGTAGAAGCGCGCCCCGGTTTCCGCGCGGAAACCGGGGCGCGTCCGATCAACGGAACGGCGGCTCGTCGAAACTCCGCAGCTTGCGCGAGTGCAGCGAGTTGAGCTGGCTGCGCAACAGGTCGAGGGCGGCGATGCCGATCCGCAGGTGCTGGTTCACCGCGCGCTCATAGAAGGCGTTGGCCGAGCCGGGCAGCTTGATCTCGCTGTGCAGCGGCTTGTCCGAGACGCACAGCAACGTGCCGTAGGGCACCCGCAGGCGGTAGCCCTGGGCGGCGATGGTGCCGCTCTCCATGTCCACCGCGATGGCCCGCGCCAGGTTGATCAGTGGCCGCTCCTGGGCCCAGCGCAGCTCCCAGTTGCGGTCGTCGTAGGTGAGCACGGTGCCGGTGCGCAAGCGTCGCTTGAGCGACTCGCCGCGCTCGCCGGTGACTTCGGCGGCGGCTTCCTGCAAGGCGACCTGGACTTCGGCCAGCGCCGGGATCGGGATGTGCGGCGGCAGCGCGCGGTCGAGGATGCCGTCGCGGCGCATGTAGGCGTGCGCCAGCACGTAGTCGCCGATGGTCTGCGACTGCCGCAGGCCGCCGCAGTGGCCGATCATCAGCCAGCAGTGCGGACGCAACACCGCCAGGTGGTCGGTGATGTTCTTCGCGTTGGACGGGCCGACCCCGATGTTGACCAGGGTGATGCCGTCGCCATCGGCGGCGATCAGGTGGTAGGCCGGCATCTGGTAGCGGTGCCAGACCACCCCGGCGACGATGGCGTTGGCCTCGCCTTCGTCCATCCCGCGCTCGATGATCACGTTGCCCGGCAGGACCATGCGCACGAAGCGCGGGTCCTCGCGCAGGCGGGTCAGGCCGAGGCGGATGAACTGGTCGACGTAGCGGTGGTAGTTGGTCAGCAGGATCCACGGCTGCACGTGGCGCCAGTCGCTGCCGGTGTAGTGCACCAGGCGGCGCAGGGAGAAGTCCACCCGCGCGGCGTCGAACAGCGCCAGCGGCAACTGGTCGGCGCGTTCCCATTCGTAGAGGCCGTCGGCGATGTCGTCGGAAGCGGCGGACAGGTCGGTGCTGGGGAACACCCGCGCCAGCTCGGCGGCGGTCACCCCGGAGCCGGCCAGCTCATCGCCCTGCTCGACCACGTAGGGATAGGGGATGTCCTGTTGGCTCGGGCCGACCTGCACCTGCACGGTGAAATCGTCCATCAGCGGACGCAACTGTTCCAGCAGGTACTTGCGGAAGGCGTCGGGGTGGGTGACGGTGACGCTGTATTCGCCCGGCACCTGGACCTTGGCGTAGGCGCGGGTGGTGGACGGCACCTCGCCCTGGCAGCGGTAGCCGATGCGCAGTTGCGGGTAGTGGAAGTTCTGCCGCTCGGCCTCGCTCGGCTCGATGCGCTCCTTGATGTAGCGCTTGAGCGCCTGGCTCAGCGCCGCGGTGGCCTGGCGGTGCAGCTCGGCAAGACGGTCGACGGCCTCCTCGGCCGTGCGGGCGACGACGAACCCGTCGTCGGAATCGATACTCATGGTGGGCTTCCTGTCGGTTCGCATGGAAAACATCTTGCCTGTACCGACAGGAAAACACAGCGCTTTTCTCCCGTTACCTCATTCGGCCAGCGCCACCACCGCCATGGTCACGGTGGCCTTGCTGAACAGGTGCCGCCGACCGTCCCGCTCGGCGAACACCTCGGCCTCGACCACCGTCACCTGGCGCCCGGCCTTGAGCACCTCGGCGCGACACAACAGGCGCTGGCAAAGCGCCGGGCGCAACAGGTTGAGCTTGAACTCCAGGCTCAGCACCGTCTGTCCCTCCTCCACCAGGGTCGCGGCGGCGGCCCCGGCGGCATGGTCGGCCAGGGTCGCCTGGACCCCGGCATGGATGAAGCCGTTCTGCTGGGCGTGGCGGGGCAGGATGTCCAGCCCCGCTTCGACCCAACCCGGCCCGCAGTCCAGCGGACGGATGCCGAGGTCGCCGACGAAACTGGCCGCGGCGAAGCCCTGCTCGACCAGCTCCCGGTAGCGCGGATGCGCCTGCATCGCGGCGCGCCTCAGGCCAGGTGCGGGGTGGCGCGAGCCAACAGCGCCTCGACCTCGACGCCGCGCGGGAGGGTGCCGTAGACCCGCCCGCCGTCCCCCAGGCGACTGCCGATGAAGGCGTCGGACACCGCGGCGTTGCCGGCTTCCAGCAACAGCTTGGCCTGCAGGGCGATCGCCACGTCCTCGGTGAGCTGGCGGGCGCGGTACTGGATGTCGGCGGTGTCGGCGAAGGCCTCCTTGAGGTTGCCGATGTGCGCGGCGAGACGGGCGTCGCCATGGCCGTCGCCCAGTTCGGCGAACAGCGCGTCGAGCACCCCCGGCTCCTTCGACAGGGCACGCAGCACGTCCAGGCACTGCACGTTGCCGGAACCTTCCCAGATCGAGTTCACCGGGGCCTCGCGGTACAGCCGCGGCAGGATGGTTTCCTCGACGTAGCCGGCACCGCCCATGCATTCGGAGGCTTCGTTGATCATCGCCGGGGCACGCTTGCAGATCCAGTACTTGCCCACCGCGGTGACCAGGCGGGCGAACTTCTCCTCCTGCTCGTCGTGGGCACGGTCCAGGGCATGCCCCATGCGCAGGGTCAGGGCCAGCGCCGCCTCGCTTTCCAGGGCCAGGTCGGCGAGCACGTTCTGCATCAGCGGTTGCTCGGCCAGCACCCGCCCGCCGACCTTGCGGTAGGCACAATGGTGGGCAGCCTGGGTCAACGCCTGACGCATCAATGCGCTGGAGCCGATCATGCAGTCGAAGCGGGTCATGGCGACCATCTCGATGATGGTCGGCACGCCACGGCCCTCCTCGCCGACCATCCAGGCCAGGGCGCCGCGATACTCGATTTCGCTGGAGGCGTTCGACCAGTTGCCCAGCTTGTCCTTCAGGCGCTGGATGTAGAACTGGTTGCGGCTGCCGTCCGGCCGGTGGCGCGGCAGCAGGAAGCAGGTCAGGCCCTTGTCGGTGTAGGCCAGGGTGAGGAAGGCGTCGCACATCGGCGCCGAGCAGAACCACTTGTGCCCGACCAGTTCGTAGGCCTGCCCCGGCCCGGGAATCCCCACCGGGTAGGCCCGCGTGGTATTGGCGCGGACGTCGGTGCCGCCCTGCTTCTCGGTCATCGCCATGCCGATGGTGACGCCCGCCTTCTGCTCCATCGGCACGTTGCGCGGGTCGTACTCGCGGGAGAGGATCTTCGGCAGCCATTTCTCGGCCAGGTCCGCCTGCAGGCGAATCGCCGGCACGCTGGCGTAGGTCATGGTCAACGGGCAACCGGTGCCGGCCTCCGCCTGGCTGTGCAGGTAGGACAGCCCGGCCCGCGCCACCTGGGCGCCGGGGCGCGGGTCGGTCCAGGGCAGCGAGGGCAGTTCGTGTTCGATGGCTGCGCGCATCAGCTCGTGGTAGGCGGGATGGAACTCCACCAGGTCGACGCGGTTGCCGTAGCGGTCGTGGCTATGGAACTCCGGCTTGTGCTGGTTGGCCAGGAAGCCAGCCGCCATCAGCGGGCCGCCGGCCAGCTCGCCGTAGCGCTGCAGGCGCTCCTCGGCCCAGCCGCCCTGGTAGCGACGCACCCACTCCTGGAGAGGCAGGTCGAGGCGGTAGAGGTTGGCACCATCCAGCGACGGTACCTGGTTGGTCACTTCGTGGGTTTCGGCGTACTGGTGCAGGTTCATGAGGGTTCCTCGCAGACAGGCGCGCCCACCGCGCGCAGGCAGAAGTTCACCAGAGCCGTACTCACCGGCTCCAGACTCGGTTCCGGCTGGCCGCTGTCGCGAGCGGCGCGTGCCGGGGGAGACAAGGGGCCGACCAGCGCCTCGGCGATGGCCCCGACCAGGCAGGCCGCGGCAAGCGGCACCAGGGAAAGCTGGAATGCGCCACTGCGCCGGCCCTCCTCGAGCAGTTCGACGAACAGTGCGGCGTAGGCCTCGCGATAGCGCAGGCGCTGCTCGTCGACTTCAGGATCCACCGGCTCGGCGATCAGGGCGAAGGCCAGCCGCTGGCTGCTCCAGGCGCGCGCGGCAAAGCGCCGCAAGCCCTCGGCCAGGCGCCAGGCGGGCGCGCCGGGACCGCGCAGGACCACGGCCAGGGCATCGACCTCACGCTGGCTGGCGCGGCGGAAGATTTCCGCCGCCAGCTCGCCCTTGCCCCGGAAGTGGCGGTACAGGCTGCCGGTGGCGATCCCCGCGTCGTCGGCCAGGGCCTGCATGGTCAGCGCGGCGAAACCGCCCTCCGCGACACGCCGCAGGCCTAGCTGGAGGATGCGCTCGCGCAGCGCGGAATCGCGTTGCAGGCGGCGTTCGGTGACACGATAGACCATGACTGAATCCGGATTCACTTTTTCCCAGTGAATCACGCTTCAGGCTTTGCCTAAAGAGACATACAGGTCGCGCAGGCCGGCATTTCAGCCAGCCGCGGAAAGGCTTCAGGCGGACTTGGTGACGATCGGCTGGCACAGCAGCCAATCGTGCAGCAGGGTCTGCAACTCTTCGAACTTGACCGGCTTGGCCATGTAGTCGCTCATGCCCGCCGCCAGGCAGCGCTCGCGATCGCCGCTGTGGCTGTGGGCGGTCAACGCCAGCACCGGCAGTTCCGCGCAGCCGGGCAGCGCGCGGATCGCCCGACAGGTGGCGAAGCCGTCCATCACCGGCATCTGGCAGTCGAGCAGTACGCCGTCCGGCCGCTCGCGCGCCAGCAACTCCAGGGCCTCGCTGCCGTTGTCGGCGGTGCGCACCCGGTAGCCGAGCTTGAGCAGCATGCCGCGAGTCACCAACTGGTTGATGGCGTTGTCCTCCACCACCAGCACCGTGCACTCCTCGGGACGCCGCACCGCCTGCCCGCCGGCGCGCCGCGGCGGCGGCGCCAGGCCCTGGGCCGGCTGGGTCAGTTGCAGGCGCAGGAGGAAGCGGCTGCCCTGCCCCGGCCGGGACTCGTGGGTCAGCTCGCCGCCAAGCAGTTCCACCAGCTTGCGGCACAGCGCCAGGCCGATGCCGAGGCCTCCGTAGCCACGGGTCAACGAGCTGTCGGCCTGGACGAAACGCTGGTAGAGGTCGCTGCCGGCGGCCATGTCGAAACCGATGCCGGTGTCGATCACTTCCACCCGCAGCGCCACCCCGTCATGGGTACGCCCGGCGGCGACGCGCAGGGTGACGCTGCCCCTGGCGGTGAACTTGATCGCGTTGTCGACCAGGTAGCCCAGCGCCTGGGCCAGCTTGCCGGCATCGCCTTCGAGGGTATCCGGCAGGCTGTCGTCCAGTTGCAGGGCGAAGCGCAGGCCCTTCTCCTCGGCGCGCGGCGCGTACTGCGCGCGCAGGCTGTCGAACAGGCCGCGCAGGCTGAACGGCTCGCGGCGCGGGTAGAGCTTGCCGGCCTGCAGTTCGATGAGGGCGAGGATGTCGTTGACCATCCGCATCATGTCCCGCGCCGAACCGGCGGCGGTGCGCTGGTACTCGGCGAGTTCGACGTCCATCGGCACCGTCTGCATCAGCTCCAGCGAACCGATCACCCCGCTCATCGGGGTGCGCAGTTCGTGGGTGACGGTGGCGAGGAACTCGTCCTTCAGGCGGTTGCTGTTGGCCAGTTCCTGGTTCAGCGCTTCCAGCTTGCGGCTGGACTCCTGGAGGATTCGCGCGCGCTCCTCCTTCATCGCGTTGATCCGGTCGGCCAGCGCCAGCGACAGCAAGCCCACCTCCAGCGCCGAACCGATCTGGCTGGCATACATGGTGAGGAACATGTTCGGCAGGTAGCCGAGGACCATCAGGGTGTTGACGATGCCGCCGAGAAGGAAGGCGGTCCAGGCGATGATGAAATAGCGCGCCACGCGCATGCCGCGCAGCCAGGCGAGGATGCCGGCGGCGAAGATCAGGCCGGTGAAGGCCAGCGCCAGGTAGGTGGCCAGGCGCAGGGCCACGGCGTAGCTCATGGTCAGCGCCATCAGCATGACCAGCGCGCCGACCGCCATCAGCGCCAGCAGGCCGCGGTCGACCCACACGCTGTGGTCGCGGGTATGCAGGAAGCTGCGCGCGAACTGGCAGCCGAACAGCGCCGCCGAACCGATCAGGAATGGCGTGGCGGCGTTCGCCCACCAGGGGCTGTCGGGCCAGAAGTACTCGATGCCGGCGCCGTTCACCGAGACCTGGTACAGCCCGAACGAAGCGATATAGAGGATGTAGTAGAGATAGCTGGTATCGCGGACGCTGAGGAAGATGAACAGGTTGTAGATCAGCATCACCAGCAGCACGCCATAGATGATGCCGAGCACATAGATGCGTTCGGGCTGCTCCTCCAGGTAGGCCTTGGGCGACCACAGGGTCAGCGGCGCCTGGATCGACCCCTGGCTTTCCAGCCGCAGGTAGACACGCTGCGGCTTGTTCGGCTCGAGGCCGAGTTCGAACAGGTAGTTGTTCTGCCGGATCGGCCGACTGGCGAACGGCAATGTGTCGCCGGTGCGCTGGGCGAGGCGGTAGCCGCCCTGGCCATCGGGCAGGTAGAGGTCGAGCTTGTCCAGCGGCGGATAGGCCAGCTCCAGCAGCCAGGTGCGCGGATCGCTGGAGGCGACCGGCCGGTAGTCCAGGTCCAGGCGCAACCAGAACACCGAGCGCGAATAGCCGGCATTGAGCACGTCCTTGTCATGGCGGCGGAAGCTGCTGTCGATGGCCCGCGAGGTGATATCGTTGATATCGGCGCTACCGCGCACGTCCTCGAACACGTCGATGGACTGCCCCAGCGGCAGGCGCTCGACCTGCTCGTTGAAGCTCACCGCACCCGCCAGGCACGGCAACGCAAGAAGAAAGAGAATCAGCCAGTGCCGCATGATGCCCCGCAGTGCTCCTCGAACGGACCGGGAGCCCCACCTCCCTCGTCATGGTCCGCCCTTGGCGAGCGTTGTATGAATATTCGCCGAACTTTAGCACACGCCACGCCACATCAGGCCCGGGACGTGTCACGCAGGGCCCGGGCGCGGCACCCGAAAGGTCGTCCGCGCAGCCGCCACGGAGCGCTTTTAGTGGTAAGCTCACGCGCCATGAAAACACCGACTTCCCGCCCCGTAGTGCTCTGCCTGTCCGGTCACGACCCCAGTGGTGGCGCCGGACTGCAAGCCGACATCGAAGCCCTGCTCGCCCAGGGCTGCCACGCCGCCCCGGCGGTCACCGCGCTGACCGTGCAGGACACCGTCAACGTCAGCGACTTCCGCGTCCTCGACCGCGAGTGGGTGCTGGCCCAGGCCAACGCCGTACTCGCCGACCTGCCCGTCGCGGCGGTCAAGCTGGGTATGCTCGGTTCGCTGGAGATGGTCGACACGGTGGCCGAGATCCTCGCCGCCCACCCGCACTTGCCGGTGGTCTGCGATCCGGTGCTGCGCGCCGGCGGCGGCGGTGCGCTGGGCAAGGGCGACGTCGGCTTCGCCATGCGCGAGCGGCTGCTGCCGCGCGCCACCATCGCCACGCCGAACCTGCCGGAAGCGCGCCTGCTCGCCGACCTGCCCGAGGGCAGCGCCGACCAGTGCGCCGAGCGCCTGCTGGAACACTGCGAGCACCTGTTGATCACCGGCGGACACGGCGACGAAAGCGAAGTGCACAATCGCCTGTACAGCCGCGACGGCAGCCGCCGCACCTTCACCTGCCAGCGCCTGCCCGGCAGCTACCATGGCTCCGGCTGCACCCTGGCCAGCGCCCTGGCCGGTCGCATCGCCCTCGGCGAAGCACTGCACGGCGCCGTGCAGAGCGCCCTCGACTACACCTGGCGGACCCTGCGCGACGCCGAGAGTCCGGGCCACGGCCAATACGTGCCGCGCCGCCTGCCCACCGACTTCTGTCACTGAGAGCCAGCCGATGAAACTGCGCGGCCTGTACGCCATCACCGATAGCCAGCTACTGGACGACGGCCGCCTGTTGCCCTACGTCGAAGCCGCGCTACGCGGCGGCGCGCGCCTGCTGCAATACCGCGACAAATCCAGCGACCAGGCGCGGCGCCTGCGCGAGGCGGAAAGCCTGCGCGAACTCTGCGAACGCCACGGCGCGCAGCTGATCGTCAACGACGACGCCGAACTCGCCGCGCGCCTGGGCGTCGGCCTGCACCTCGGCCAGACCGACGGTTCGCTGTCGGCGGCGCGCGCCCTGCTCGGCCGCCAGGCGATCATCGGCGCCACCTGCCACGCCCAACTGGAACTGGCCGAGCAGGCGGTGGCCGAGGGCGCCAGCTACGTCGCCTTCGGCCGCTTCTTCAATTCCAGCACCAAACCCGGCGCCCCCGCCGCCAGCGTCGAACTGCTCGACCAGGCCCGGCCGCGCCTGCACCTGCCGATCACCGCCATCGGCGGCATCAGCCTCGACACCGCGCCCGGCCTGATCGCCCGCGGCGTCGATCTGGTCGCCGTGATCCATGCGCTGTTCGCCGCCGCGTCCGCCGCCGAGGTGGAACGCCGCGCCCGCGCCTTCAGCGCCCTGTTCGAACCTGCCTGACGCCTCCGCGCCTCGCCCGAGAGATAGAGAGCTAGCCATGTCCCGTTCCGAAACGCTGTTCAACAACGCCCAGAAACACATTCCCGGCGGGGTCAACTCCCCGGTGCGCGCCTTCAAGAGCGTCGGCGGCACCCCGCTGTTCTTCAAGCACGCCGAAGGCGCCTATGTACTGGACGAGGACGACAAGCGCTACGTGGACTATGTCGGCTCCTGGGGCCCGATGATCCTCGGCCACAGCCATCCGGACGTGCTCGACGCGGTGCGCCGGCAACTCGACCACGGCCTGTCCTATGGCGCGCCGACCGCGCTGGAAGTGGAAATGGCCGACCTGGTCTGCTCCATGGTGCCGTCGATGGAGATGGTGCGCATGGTCAGCTCCGGCACCGAGGCGACCATGAGCGCCATCCGCCTGGCCCGCGGCTACACCGGGCGCGACAGCATCATCAAGTTCGAAGGCTGCTACCACGGCCACTCCGACAGCCTGCTGGTGAAGGCCGGCTCCGGCGCGTTGACCTTCGGCGTGCCGAACTCCCCGGGCGTTCCGGCAGCCTTCGCCAAGCACACCCTGACCCTGCCGTTCAACGACATCGAGGCGGTGCGCAAGACACTGGGCGAAGTCGGCAAGGAGGTCGCCTGCATCATCGTCGAGCCGGTTGCCGGCAACATGAACTGTGTGCCGCCGGCGCCGGGCTTCCTCGAAGGCCTGCGTGAAGCCTGCGACGAACACGGCGTGGTGCTGATCTTCGACGAAGTGATGACCGGCTTCCGTGTCGCCCTCGGCGGCGCCCAGGCCTACTACGGGGTCACCCCGGACCTGTCGACCTTCGGCAAGATCATCGGCGGCGGCATGCCGGTGGGCGCCTTCGGCGGCAAGCGCGAGATCATGCAGCAGATTTCCCCGCTGGGCCCGGTCTACCAGGCCGGCACGCTCTCGGGCAACCCGCTGGCAATGGCCGCCGGCCTGACCACCCTGCGCCTGATCAGCCGCCCCGGTTTCCACGACGAACTGACCGCCTACACCACGCGCATGCTCGACGGCCTGCAACAGCGCGCGGATGCCGCCGGCATCCCCTTCGTCACCACCCAGGCGGGCGGCATGTTCGGCCTGTACTTCAGCGGCGCCGACGCCATCGTGACCTTCGAGGACGTGATGGCCAGCGACGTCGAACGCTTCAAGCGCTTCTTCCACCTGATGCTCGACGGTGGCGTGTACCTTGCGCCTAGCGCCTTCGAGGCCGGCTTCACCTCCATCGCCCATGGCGACAAGGAGCTGGAAATCACGCTGAACGCCGCCGAAAAAGCCTTCGCCGCGCTGAAATGATCCTCTTCGCGGCGCCCTTCCCAGGCGCCGCCCTCCTCCCCGCCGGAACGCCTTCCTAGGCGAAATGCATAAACGCGCCGACAAAGTTCCCGAAAAGACAGTAAAGACTTTGTAAGGAGGCGTCGGCTTATTTCATAATGTGAGGGTCAGCGCATTTCGTTGGCCGGGCAGCCCTTGCCCGCCCCGATCCAGGAGGTGTCTTCCCCTCATGTTCCGTACCGGCCGCACCCTCGCCCTGGGTTGCCTGTTGATCCTCCAGCCGCTGCTCGCGCAGGCGGGAGGCAACTCGTTGCTGATTCCAGCGACCGGCCGCTGCGCGCTGAACACCGTTCCCGAAGAATTGCAACAGGCGCTCGCCGCCTGCCAGCAGGTCGCCAATGGCGGCGACGCCGAGGCGCAATACGAACTGGGCGAATTCTTCTACGACGGCGAGCGCATCCCGCGCGACCTCCAGGCCGCCCTCAACTGGTTCGAGAAAGCTTCTCTACAGGGCCATGCCCAGGCCCAGTACCACCTCGGCACCATGTTCTTCCGTGGCGAAGGGGTTCCGGCGAACAACGTACAGGCCTACATCGTGCTGAAGATGGCAGCGGTGAACGGCGCCGAGGACGCCCTGGACAGCGCCGACCTGGTAGCCGAGCAGATGAACCGCGACGAACTGGACATCGCCACCCGGGTGCTGGGGCAGATCTTCCGCAACTACCTGATCGAACTGCAGAC
>NZ_SCND01000086.1:0-17911 GCF_005503585.1 Pseudomonas sp. 2VD | reverse complement strand
GGCGCCGCTTCCGGCGCCGCCGCGCAACTGGCCCAACTGGTGCTCGGCCTGGGCCTGGTGATCGGCCTGATCTTCCTGCTCGCCTGGCTGGTGCGCCGGGTGCAACAGGCCGGTCCGCGCGGCAACCGCTTGATCCGCACCCTCGCCAGCCAGCCGCTGGGTCCGCGCGACCGGCTGGTGCTGGTGCAGGTCGGCGAGGAGCAGATCCTGCTCGGCCTGACGCCCGGCCGGATCACGCCGCTGCACGTGCTCAAGGAGCCGGTACACCTGCCGGACGGCGAGCCGGCCACGCCGGAATTCGCCCAGCGCCTGCTGGAGCTGCTGAACAAGGACCCCAAGGGTAAGCCATGACTCCGCGCATCTCCCTGGCCGGCGCGCTCGCCGCGCTCTGCCTCCTGCTGCTGGCGCCGTGGCCGGCGCTGGCCGCCGACCCGACATCGATCTCGGCGATCACCGTGACCACCAACGGCCAGGGCCAGCAGGAGTATTCGGTCAGCCTGCAGATCCTGCTGATCATGACCGCGCTGAGCTTCATCCCGGCGTTCGTCATGCTGATGACCAGCTTCACCCGGATCATCATCGTCTTCTCCATCCTGCGCCAGGCGCTGGGCCTGCAATCGACGCCGTCGAACCAGGTGCTGGTGGGGCTGGCGCTGTTCCTGACCATGTTCGTCATGGCCCCGGTGTTCGACAAGATCAACAGCCAGGCCCTGCAGCCCTACCTGAACGAGCAGATTCCCGCCCAGGAAGCCCTGCAAAAGGCCGAGGTACCGCTGAAGGCGTTCATGCTGGCGCAGACTCGCACCTCCGACCTGGAGCTGTTCGTGCGCCTGTCCAAGCGCACCGACATCGGCAGCCCGGAGGCGACGCCGCTGACCATCCTGGTCCCGGCCTTCGTCACGTCCGAGCTGAAGACCGCGTTCCAGATCGGCTTCATGATCTTCATCCCGTTCCTGATCATCGACCTGGTGGTGTCCAGCGTGCTGATGGCGATGGGCATGATGATGCTGTCGCCGCTGATCATTTCCCTGCCGTTCAAGATCATGCTGTTCGTCCTGGTGGATGGCTGGGCGCTGATCATCGGGACGCTGGCGGGCAGTTTCGGCACCGTCTAGCGGTGCCGCCGGCTTGACGCGCCGCTGGCGCGCTGGAGAGAGACATGACCCCTGAGGTGGCACTCGACCTGTTCCGCGAGGCGTTGTGGCTGACGGCGATGATCGTCGGCGTGCTGGTGGTTCCGAGCCTGCTGGTCGGTCTAGTGGTGGCGATGTTCCAGGCCGCCACCCAGATCAACGAACAGACCCTGAGCTTCCTGCCGCGCCTGATGGTGATCCTGCTCACCCTGATCGTGCTGGGCCCCTGGCTGCTGCGGCAGCTGATGGAATACACCCAGACGCTGATCGGCAACATCCCGCTGCTGATCGGCTGATGCTGGAGCTGACCAACGCACAGATCGGCGGCTGGATCGCCAGCTTCGTGCTGCCGCTGTTCCGGGTCGCGGCGCTGCTGATGACCATGCCGGTGATCGGCACCCAGCTGGTGCCGGTGCGGGTGCGCCTCTACCTGGCGCTGGGCGTCTGCGTGGTGCTGGTGCCGAACCTGCCGCCGATGCCGCAGGTGGACGCGCTGAGCATGAAGGCCATGCTGCTGATCGGCGAGCAGATCCTGGTCGGCGCCTTGCTCGGCTTTTCCCTGCAGTTGCTGTTCCACGCCTTCGTGATCGCCGGGCAGATCATCTCGATGCAGATGGGCCTGGGCTTCGCTTCCATGGTCGACCCGGCCAACGGCGTCTCGGTGCCGGTGCTCGGCCAGTTCTTCACCATGCTGGTGACGCTGCTGTTCCTGGCGATGAACGGCCACCTGGTAGTGTTCGAGGTGATCGCCGAGAGCTTCGTCACCCTGCCGGTGGGCGAGGGCCTGAGCGGCAACCATTTCTGGATCATCGCCGGCAAGCTCGGCTGGGTGATGGGCGCGGCGCTGCTGCTGGCGCTGCCGGCGATCACCGCGCTGCTGGTGGTGAACCTCGCCTTCGGCGCCATGACCCGCGCGGCGCCGCAGCTGAACATCTTCTCCATCGGCTTTCCGTTGACCCTGGTGCTGGGCCTGGTGATCCTCTGGATCGGCACCGCCGACCTGCTCAGCCAGTACCAGGTGCTGGCCGGCGAGGCCCTGCAATTCCTCCGTGAACTGGTGCGGGCGAGGTAGCCATGGCCGAGAGCGAGAGCGGGCAGGACAAGACAGAGGAACCCACGGAGAAACGCCGCCGCGAGGCGCGCGAGAAAGGGCAGTTGCCGCGTTCGCGGGAGCTGAACACCCTGGCCATCCTCATGGCCGGCGCCGGCGGCCTGCTGATCTACGGCGCCGACCTGGCGGGCGCCCTGTTGCGCCTGATGCGCAGCAATTTCGAGCTGTCCCGGGAAACCGCGATGAATACCGAGAGCATGCTGCAATTGCTCGGCGCTTCGGCCTACCTGGCGGCCCAGGGGCTCTGGCCGATCCTGCTGATGCTGCTGGTGGCGGCGATCGTCGGGCCGATCGCCCTCGGCGGCTGGCTGTTCTCGATGGACGCCCTGCAACCCAAGTTCAGCCGGCTCAACCCGCTGTCGGGGCTGAAGCGGATGTTTTCCGCCAAGTCGCTGCTCGAACTGAGCAAGGCGCTGATCAAGTTCCTGGTGGTGCTGGCGGTGGCCCTGCTGGTGCTCTCCGCCGACCGCGACGCCCTCCTGGCGCTGGCGCACCAGCCGCTCGAGCAGGCGATCCTGCACAGCGTGCGGGTGGTCGGCTGGAGCGCCTTCTGGATGGCCTGCAGCCTGCTGCTGATCGCCGCGGTGGACGTGCCCTACCAGATCTGGGACAACCGCCAGAAGCTGCTGATGACCAAGCAGGAAGTCCGCGACGAATACAAGGACTCCGAGGGCAAGCCCGAGGTCAAGTCGAAGATCCGCCAGATGCAGCGCGAGATGGCGCAGAGACGGATGATGGCGGCGGTGCCGGAGGCCGACGTGGTGATCACCAACCCGACCCACTTCGCCGTAGCCCTGAAGTACGACCCGGCGGGCGGCGGGGCGCCGCTGCTGCTGGCCAAGGGCAACGATTTCCTGGCCCTGAAGATCCGCGAGGTGGCCCAGGAGCACAAGGTGATGGTCATGGAGTCGCCGGCGCTGGCGCGAGCGGTGTACTACTCCACCGAGCTGGACCAGGAGATTCCCGCCGGGCTCTATCTCGCCGTGGCCCAGGTGCTGGCCTATGTCTACCAGCTCAAGCAGTACCAGGCCGGCAAGGGCAAGCGGCCGAGCCCGTTGAAGGACCTGCCGATCCCGCCGGACCTGCGTCGCGACGAGTGACCTGGCTGGAGCTACGCGCCGCGCTGTGGCAGCCTTGGCCGGTACCCGCTCGGGATGAGAGCTTTGCCGTTCATGGATCGAACCTTGTCTGATCGTATTTTCCCGCCTGTCCTCCTGTTGCTCGCCCTGGCCTGGCTGCTGCCCTGGATGCCTGCGCACGCCGAAGCGCCGGCGGAATGGGTCGCCTTGCCCCTGTCGGAGCGGGTGGTGGATGCCACCCACACGCTGGACGAGGCGACGCGCCAACGCCTGGTGGAGAAGCTCGAGGCGCTGGAGCGGCGACGCGGTGCGCAGATCGCGGTGGTGATGCTGCCGACTACCGGTACCCTCGATATCGAAGCCTTCTCCGACAAGTTGTTCCAGGCCTGGAAGCTCGGCCGCAAGGCGGTCGACGACGGTCTGCTGCTGGTGGTGGCCAAGGATGACCGGCGCATGCGCATCGAGGTCGGCTACGGCCTGGAGGGTGCGGTGCCCGATGTGGTCGCCGGGCGGATCATTCGCGAGCGGATGGCCCCGGCATTTCGCGAGGGTGACTACGCCGGCGGGATCGAGGCCGCGGTGGACGAGCTGATCCGCCTGGTCGACGGCGAAACGCTGCCGGCGGCCGCGTCGTCGGGTGCGCCGAAAGTCTCGCTGGGGCAATTGCCGGCGGAAGCCTGGGCGCTGCTGGTCGCCTTCATCTACGGATCGTTGGCCGGAGTGCTGTTGAGTGCCCGGGCGCTGCGCTGGCCCTGGCTGCTCGGCGGGGCGCTGCTCTGCTGGCTGTTGGGCACGCTGGCCGGCGCTTCCGGCGAATGGATGAGCGTGCTGCTGGTCGCTCCGCTGTGCATGCTGGTCGGCGGCGCGACCTTCGGCGCGCTGTGGACGGTGCGCCCGGCCTTCTACCTGGTGATCGGCGTACTGGTCTATGTAGCCCTGCTCGGGCTGGCGGCGCATTGGTTCAGCGCGGTGTCCTTCATCTACGGCCTGCTGTGGCCGGCCGGGGTGCTGATGCTGGCGGTTCTCTGCTGGTCGAACTACCGCCTGATGCGCTCGCTATGGCGCGAGCGGCGGAAAAGTTTCCACCGCCGACTGTGGGCGTTGCTGGCGGCCTACCTGCTGCTCGGACTGCTGTCCGGTGGCCTGGACGCACCGCTGGTCTGGCTGGCCCTGCTACCGTTCCAGCTCATGCTCGGGCTGCTGGTGTTCGGCCAGGTACGCCTGAGTGGGGGTGGTGGAGGCTCGTCGGGAAGCTCCGGCGGCGGTTCCTCCTCCTCCTCCTCCTCTTCCTCCTCGTCGTCCGGCGGCTTTTCCGGGGGCGGTGGTTCCAGCGGCGGAGGCGGTGCCTCGGGCAGTTGGTAATGGGTTCCCGTTCATTTCATTCGGAGACAAGGATGTCTGCAATCACGCGTTATCTCGCCATGCTTCGCCTGTTCGGCATGCTGCTCTGCGCCGCCGCGATTCCCTCCGTTGCCACCGCGACGGTGCCGGTCACCGTCGCGGTGGCAGCGTCCGATGTCGAGGAGGAGGCCGTGGAGGCATCGGCGGTCGGCGCCGAGGCCGAGGCAGCGCGCGATGCGGGCTACGAGTCCGCGGAGGTTCCAGCGCTGGCGCGGCGGGTGACCGACCTTACCGCGACCCTCGACGCCGCCGAGCGTGCCCGCCTGGAAGCTTCGCTGGCCGCGCTGGAGGCCCGGAAGGGTGCCCAGGTAGCGATCCTGATGGTGCCCAGCACCTATCCGGACAGCATCGAGGCCTATGCGACGCGGGTCTTCGAGGCGTGGAAGCTGGGGCGCAAGGGGATCGATGACGGCGTCCTGGTGCTGGTGGCGAAGGACGACCGGCGCATGCGCATCGAAGTCGGCTATGGCCTGGAAGGAACGATCACCGACATCGATGCCGGGCGGATCATCCGCGAATACATGACCCCTGCGTTCCGTCAGCAAGACTACGCCGGCGGCCTGGAAGCGGCGGCGCAGCGCCTGGTACGACTGATCGACGGCGAGGCGTTGCCGCCGCCGCGCGACCCGCTGGAGCCCGGCGCGGTACGGCAGACCCTGGCTATCGCATTCCTGCTCGGCGCTCTCGGCGGGGTGGCGCTGCTGGTACGCCCGCGCGCCTGGTACTGGACCCTGGGGGCGGTAGTGGCGCTCGCTGCGGCGTTGGCACTGGGGCGGCACTGGCCGGCAGGGGCGATGGTGGCGCTGGCGGAGATGGTGGCGGTCCTGGGCGTCGGCTTCGGCGCGTTGCTCAAGTATTCGCGCGGTGCCCGCTGGTTCTTCGCCATTCTTGTGCTCTATGCGCTGGGGCTGTTCTGGGCCTACCGCCGTTATGGCCTGCCGGTGCTCCATTACGGATTGGCCGTGCCGCTTTCGCTGGGACTGACCCTGCTGATGCTGGCCGGTGCCTGGCAGGGGCTGCGCAGAGGACGGCGCTGGGCCTACCTGCCGGGCCTGCTCGGCCTGCTGCTGACCCTGGCCCTGGAGTGCCTGCTGTTGCTGGTGGACGACCCGCTGAACAGCATCGAGGCGCTGATCATCCTGCCCGCCGCTTGCCTGCCGCTGCTCATCGGTTGCAATTTCAGCGCCGGCGGCTCGGGGGGAGGGCGTCGACGCGGCGGCGATTACGCTAGCTCATCGGGTTCCTCGTCGTCGAGTTCGTCCAGTTCGTCTTCGGACTCGTTCTCCGGCGGCGGAGGCTCGAGTGGCGGTGGTGGCGCCTCCGGCAGTTGGTGATTGGCGAAAACCCTTTTTCAATCAATGAATTGAAAAGTTGGAACAGTTCCTGCAATGACCCGCCCGACGCGCATTCCGGCGTCAAAAGTTTGTTCGGCGCCCACCTACGGGCGCCATACGCAGGGCAGGGGAGTCGAGAGTGGATCGCACGCAACTGATCAGCAATGTGCGCAGCAACCTGGCGGGGCTGGGTCGCGGCAGCCTCGGCGTGCCGATCCTGCTGCTGGCCATGCTGGCGATGATGACCCTGCCGATCCCGCCATTCCTGCTGGACGTGCTGTTCACCTTCAACATCGCCCTGTCCATCGTCGTCCTGCTGGTCTGCGTGTACGCCCTGCGGCCGCTGGACTTCGCCGTGTTCCCGACCATCCTGCTGGTGGCGACCCTGTTGCGCCTGGCGCTGAACGTTGCCTCGACCCGCGTGGTGCTGCTCCACGGCCACGACGGCCATGGCGCCGCGGGCAAGGTGATCCAGGCCTTCGGCGAAGTGGTGATCGGCGGCAACTACGTGGTCGGGGTGGTGGTGTTCGCGATCCTCATGATCATCAACTTCGTGGTGGTGACCAAGGGCGCCGGGCGGATTTCCGAAGTCAGCGCGCGCTTCACCCTGGATGCCATGCCCGGCAAGCAGATGGCCATCGACGCCGACCTCAACGCCGGCCTGATCGAGCAGGAGGAAGCCAAGAAGCGCCGCAGCGAGGTGGCCCAGGAGGCCGACTTCTACGGTTCGATGGACGGTGCCAGCAAGTTCGTCCGCGGTGACGCCATCGCCGGCCTGCTGATTCTCTTCATCAACCTGATCGGCGGCGTCGCCATCGGCATGATCCAGCATTCGATGTCCTTCGGCGACGCCGGCAAGGTCTACGCCCTGCTGACCATCGGTGACGGCCTGGTGGCACAACTGCCGTCGCTGCTGCTGTCGACCGCGGCGGCGATCATGGTGACGCGGGTCTCCAGTTCCGAGGACATGGGCCAGCAGGTCAACCGGCAGATGTTCGCCTCGCCCAAGGCGCTGGCGATTTCCGCGGCGATCCTGATCGCCATGGGCGCCGTGCCGGGCATGCCGCACGTTTCCTTCATCGGCCTCGGCGCCCTGGCCGGCGCTGCCGCCTACTGGATCTGGCACCGGCAGAACAAGGCCAAGCAGGTCGCCGAGCAGGAGGTACAGCGCCAGCAGGAGCTGCTGCCGGCGCAGCGTGCCCAGGAGGTCAAGGAACTGGGCTGGGACGATGTCACCCCGGTGGACATGGTCGGCCTGGAAGTCGGCTACCGGCTGATCCCGCTGGTCGACCGCAACCAGGGCGGGCAACTGCTGGCGCGGATCAAGGGCGTACGCAAGAAGCTGTCCCAGGAGCTGGGCTTCCTGATGCCCTCGGTGCACATCCGCGACAACCTCGACCTGCTGCCCAACGCCTACCGCCTGACCCTGATGGGGGTCAGCGTGGCCGAAGCGGAGATCTATCCCGATCGCGAGCTGGCGATCAACCCCGGCCAGGTATTCGGCAGCCTCAACGGCATCGCCGGCAAGGACCCGGCCTTCGGCCTGGAGGCGGTATGGATCGAGCCCGGCCAGCGCGACCAGGCGCAGTCGCTGGGCTACACCGTGGTGGATGCGAGCACCGTGGTCGCCACTCACCTGAATCAGGTGCTGCACAAGCACGCCCACGAGCTGCTGGGCCATGAAGAAGTGCAACAGCTCCTGCAATTGCTCGCGCGCAGCTCGCCGAAGCTGGCGGAAGAGCTGGTGCCGGGGCTGATTTCCCTGTCCACCCTGCTCAAGGTCCTGCAGGCGCTGCTCCAGGAGCAGGTGCCGGTGCGCGACATCCGTACCATCGCCGAGGCCATCGCCAACGTCGCTCCGCGGAGTCAAGATCCCGGCGCGATGGTCGCCGCGGTTCGCGTCGCGTTGTCCCGCGCAATCGTGCAAAGCATTGTCGGGCTTGAGCCGGAGCTGCCTGTGATCACGCTCGAGCCGAGGTTGGAACAGATTTTGCTGAACAGCATGCAGAAGGCCGGACAAGGCTCCGAGGACGGCATGTTGCTGGAGCCGGGAATGGCCGAGAAGCTGCAACGCTCGCTGATCGAGAGCGCGCAACGCCAGGAGATGCTCGGTAAGCCGGCGATCCTGCTGGTTGCCGGGCCGATCCGCTCGATGATGTCGCGCTTCGCGCGGATGGCGGTGCCCAGCATGCATGTGCTGGCCTACCAGGAAATCCCGGACAACAAGCAAGTCACCATCGTCGCGACGGTGGGGCAGAACTGAACGAGGGCTGCGCCGGCTCCAGGGCCGGCACACCGGGCAACCTGAGGTTGCCGGCAAGACTACTGAACTGAGGGGTTCGGGCAATGCAAGTCAAACGCTTCTTCGCCGCCGATATGCGCCAGGCCATGAAACTGGTCCGCGACGAACTGGGTCCGGACGCCGCGATTCTCGGCAACCGCCGGGTCGCCGGCGGCATCGAGCTGACCGCGGCGCTGGATTACCAGGCCCCGCCGGCGCCGAGCAAGCCCAACCCGGCGCTGGAAGTGGAGCTGCGCAAGACCCAGGCGCGGATCGCCGAGGCGCGCGCCGAATTGACGGCGCGTCCGGCGGAAAACCAGCGCAAGGACCGTCAATTGTTCGCCGAGGAGAAGCCGGCGCGTCCGTCCCTGGCCGAGTCCATGACGGCGGCGCAGGCCAAGCCCCAGGCGGGCGGCCAGACCCTCGAGGCAATGCGTTTCGAACTGAACGGCCTGCGCGAGCTGATCGAGGTACAACTGGGTTCCATCGCCTGGGGCCAGTTGCAGCACCAGCGTCCGCAGCAGGCCAACCTCTGGCGGCGCCTGCAGCGCATGGGCTTGCCGGCGGAGCTGAGCAAGCCGTTGCTGGAGCGGGTCGCCGCGGTGGGCGATACGCGCCAGGCCTGGCGCATGCTGTTGGCGCACCTGTCGCGTGCCGTGCAGACCCCCGAGCAGGACCCGCTCGACGCGGGCGGCGTACTGGCCCTGGTCGGCCCGGCAGGCGCCGGCAAGACCACCACCCTGGCGAAGATGGCCGCGCGCTACGTCCTCAAGTACGGCGCCCAGAGCCTGGCGCTGGTGAGCATGGACAGCTACCGGATCGGCGCCCAGGAGCAGATCAAGACCCTTGGTCGGATCCTCAACGTACCGGTGACCCTGGTCGATCCCGGCCAGTCGCTGATCCAGGCCCTGGCGCCGCTGGCGCGCAAGCGCATGGTGCTGATCGATACCGCCGGCCTGCCGGCCAGCGACCCGGCATTGCGCATGCAGCTCGAGGCACTGGCGTCGCCGAGCCTGAACGTGAAGAATTACCTGGTGATGGCCACCACCAGCCAGAGCCAGGTGCTCAAGTCGGCCTACCAGACCTATCGGCACTGCGGGCTGGCGGGTTGCATCCTGACTAAGCTGGACGAGGCGGGCA
The DNA here is from genome assembly GCF_005503585.1 of Pseudomonas sp. 2VD. Classification (NCBI taxonomy): domain Bacteria; kingdom Pseudomonadati; phylum Pseudomonadota; class Gammaproteobacteria; order Pseudomonadales; family Pseudomonadaceae; genus Pseudomonas; species Pseudomonas sp. 2VD. The sequence goes on along the minus strand of NZ_SCND01000086.1, from coordinate 8,432 downwards.
GCCTCGGTGAATCGATGGCGCTGGCTATCGCCCAGCGTCTCCCGGTAGCCTATCTGGCGGATGGGCCGCGGATTCCGGACGACCTGCAGGTGGCGCGCAGTCACCAACTGGTCAGCCGGGCGGTGAGCCTGCAGGCACCGGAAGAGCCCAGCGAGGACGCCATGGCCGAGATGTTCGCCGGGCTCTACCAGCAACCGGCGCGGCGTGCCGGCTGAGGACGTGGGAAGAACCGCGCGTGGCGCGGGTGACGGAAGCGAAGGTGGCTTCCGCCGGGCCGGGAACGATGGCGCATCATTCCCGCCAATACCGGAGAGCGCTGGAAGGGGCGTTCCGGGAAGACGACAACACAAGGTATGAAGCAGATGGGTAGCATGCATCCCGTACAGGTGATCGCAGTAACTGGCGGCAAGGGCGGCGTCGGCAAGACCAATGTGTCGGTGAACCTGGCACTGGCTCTGGCCGATCTCGGCCGTCGCGTCATGCTGCTGGATGCCGACCTCGGCCTGGCCAACGTCGACGTCCTGCTGGGACTCACGCCCAAGCGCACCCTGGCCGACGTGATCGAGGGACGCTGCGAACTGCGCGATGTCCTCCTCCTCGGTCCCGGTGGCGTGCGCATCGTTCCCGCGGCCTCCGGCACGCAGAGCATGGTGCACCTCTCGCCCATGCAGCATGCGGGGCTGATCCAGGCGTTCAGCGATATCAGCGACAACCTCGATGTCCTGGTCGTCGACACTGCCGCCGGAATCGGCGATTCGGTGGTCAGTTTCGTCCGCGCCGCGCAGGAGGTGCTGCTGGTCGTCTGCGACGAGCCGACCTCGATCACCGATGCCTACGCCCTGATCAAGCTGCTCAACCGCGACCACGGCATGACCCGCTTCCGGGTCCTGGCCAACATGGCCCACAGCCCGCAGGAAGGACGCAACCTGTTCGCCAAACTGACCAAGGTCACTGACCGTTTCCTCGACGTCGCACTACAGTATGTAGGTGTCATCCCTTACGACGAGTCGGTACGCAAGGCCGTGCAGAAACAGCGAGCCGTATACGAGGCATTCCCCCGCTCGAAGGCGTCCCTGGCCTTCAAGGCGGTCGCGCAGAAGGTCGACAGCTGGCCGCTGCCGGCCAACCCGCGCGGGCACCTGGAGTTCTTCGTCGAACGACTGGTCCAACACCCCGCGACAGGTTCGGCCGTATGACAGCGGCCTCTGGAGTGCGTATGTATAGCAAGGCGCAAGCGCAGAACTCCCAGGAGCAACTGATCCAGCGTTACGCACCACTGGTCAAGCGCATCGCCTATCACCTGCTCGGCCGCCTGCCGGCCAGCGTGCAGGTGGAGGACCTGATGCAGGCCGGCATGATCGGCCTGCTCGAGGCCGCGAAGAAATACGACGCCGGCAAGGGCGCCAGCTTCGAGACCTATGCCGGCATCCGCATCCGTGGGGCCATGCTCGACGAGGTCCGCAAGGGCGACTGGGCGCCGCGTTCGGTGCACCGCAACACGCGCATGGTGACCGACGCGATCCGCGCGATCGAGGCGAGAACCGGACGCGACGCTAAAGATCACGAAGTTGCTGCCGAACTCCAATTGAGCCTCGAAGATTACTACGGCATCCTCAGCGACACGCAGGGCAGCCGCCTGTACAGCTTCGACGACCTGTTGCAGGACGGCGAACATGGATTGCCGGAAGACACCAGCCTCAGTCACAACGAACCGATCCACGGCCTGCTCGACGAACGTTTCCAGGCGGCCCTGGCGGATGCCATCGCCAAGTTGCCGGAGCGCGAGCGCCTGGTGCTGGCGTTGTATTACGACGAGGAACTCAACCTCAAGGAGATCGGCGAGGTACTGGGCGTCAGCGAATCGCGGGTCAGCCAGTTGCACAGCCAGTGCGCCGCGCGTTTGCGTGCGCGCCTGGCCGATTGGCGGTCGGCCTGAACCGGCCTCGACCGCAGCTTGTAACCGTTAACGCAAAAGAATGTGTGGCGCGTCCCCTGGGGCGCGCTCTGGTCTGTACGGAGGTTTACTTGGACAAGAACATGAAAATTCTCATCGTGGACGACTTTTCCACGATGAGACGCATCATCAAGAACCTCTTGCGGGACTTGGGCTTCACCAATACCGCCGAGGCCGACGACGGCACCACGGCGCTGCCGATGCTGCACAGCGGCAATTTCGACTTTCTCGTCACCGACTGGAACATGCCGGGCATGACCGGCATCGATCTGCTGCGCGCGGTTCGCGCCGACGAGCGCCTCAAGCACCTGCCGGTGCTGATGGTCACCGCCGAGGCCAAGCGCGACCAGATCATCGAAGCGGCCCAGGCCGGGGTCAACGGCTATGTGGTCAAACCCTTCACCGCTCAGGTCCTGAAGGAAAAGATCGAGAAGATTTTCGAGCGGGTCAACGGCTGAAGCCGGCCAAGAGGGTGTCATGGTGCTTGGTAACGATTCCACGGGCGACGAATTCGAATCGACCCTGAAAAAACACGCGCGCGAACTGGTGGACTGTCTCGAACGGGGGCACTTCCAGCAGGCGGTGCAATTGATCCAGGAGCTCAGCCAGGCCAGGGACCGTGGCCTCTACCAGGAAGTGGGCAAGCTGACCCGCGAACTGCACAACGCCATCGTCGATTTCCAGATCGACCCGCATTCCCCCCACGCGCAGGAAATGTCGCAGATCGCCGATGCCACCGATCGTCTTTCCTACGTGGTGGAAATGACCGAGAAGGCCGCCAACCGGACCATGGACCTGGTGGAGCAGAGCGCCCCGCTGGTCAACCAACTGGGCGACGATTCGCGGGAGCTGCACCAGGAGTGGCAACGCTTCATGCGCCGGGAAATCGACGCTGACGGCTTCCGCGAGCTGGCCAAGCGCATCGAACAGTTCCTCGTGCGCAGCGGCGAGAACGCCGGCCAGTTGTCCTCGCAGCTCAATGACATCCTGCTGGCGCAGGATTACCAGGACCTGACCGGCCAGGTGATCAAGCGTGTCACCAAGCTGGTCACCGAGGTCGAGAGCAACCTCGTGAAGCTGGTCTGGATGGCCGGCCAGGTGGACCGTTACGCCGGAATCGAGCACGACCACGTGAGCATGCGCCACCAGGCCGCGCTGGAGCGTTCGGCCAAGGGCGAGGGGCCGCAGGTCGCCGCGGAAAAACGAGAGGATGTGGTGTCCGGGCAGGATGACGTGGACGATCTGCTGTCCAGCCTGGGTTTCTGACCCGCCCGGCTCAAGACTGCGGCATCGCTGCCGTTAAGTAAGCATTGAACGCTGGCATCCGCGGGCTGCCGGCACAGCCTTCGTCATGCCGGTGATCCCGGCGGGCGGGCTGAAGTCGGTCCGGAAAGCCGGGCCGGTATTTCCGGCAGGACAGCGGTCCTGCCGATCCTTTCGAGTAACACGTCTCTGGGAGCAGCCGAATGAGCTTCGACGCCGATGAAGAAATCCTCCAGGACTTCCTGGTTGAGGCCGGCGAGATTCTCGAGCAATTGTCCGAGCAACTGGTCGAGCTGGAGAGCCGGCCGGACGACATGGACCTGCTCAATGCCATTTTCCGTGGGTTCCATACGGTCAAGGGCGGTGCCGGCTTCCTCCAGCTGAACGCGCTGGTGGAATGCTGCCACATTGCGGAAAACGTCTTCGATATCCTGCGCAAGGGCGAGCGGCGCGTCAGCTCCGAACTGATGGATGTGGTGCTGCAGGCGCTGGATACGGTCAACGCGATGTTCGACCAGGTGCGCGAGCAGTCCGAACCGACCCCGGCGACGCCCGAACTGCTGGCGGCCCTTGCCCGCCTGGCCGAGCCCGAGGGCGCCGCGCCCGCGGAACCTGTGCAAGCGCCGCCAGCGGCCGTTCCGCCAGCCGAGCCTGCGGCGCCGCCGGAAGCGCCCGCGCAGAGTGGCTCCAGCGATATCACCGACGACGAGTTCGAGCAGTTGCTGGATGCTCTCCAGGGCGACGAAGCGCCGGCCTCCGCCGTTGCAGAAGCGTCCGCGGCTCCCGCTGGCGACGAGATCAGCGACGCCGAGTTCGAGGCGTTGCTCGACCAGTTGCACGGCAAGGGCAAGTTCGTCCCGCCGGCGGTCTCGGCCGAGCCTGCGCAAGTCCCCGCCGAGGCGGTCGAGCCGGCCGCGGCTGCCGCTGGTGACGATATCAGCGACGACGAGTTCGAGGCGCTGCTCGACGAACTGCACGGCAAGGGCAAGTTCGGCGATGTCCCGGAAGCCGCCGGCACACCCGCCGCACCGGCTGCCGCGGCTCCAGCGGCTGCGCCGGCGGAGCAGGGCAAGGCGCCGGCCGCCGCGGGCGGCGATGAGATCAGCGACGACGAGTTCGAGTCGCTGCTCGACGAACTGCACGGCAAGGGCAAGTTCAACGGCGCCTCCGAAGCCGTGGCGGCCGCCGCGGCGGTAGCCAAGAACATCGCGGCGAAGAGTCCCGCGGCGAAACCGGTCGCTCCGGCCAAGGCCGCCGCCGCGCGTCCGGCGGCGCCCGACAGGCCGGCGGCGAGCGAGGCGGAGACCACCGTGCGGGTGGATACGGCGCGTCTCGACGAGATCATGAACATGGTCGGCGAGCTGGTGCTGGTGCGTAACCGCCTGGTGCGCCTGGGCCTGAACAGCGGCGACGAGGCCATGGCCAAGGCCGTGGCCAACCTCGACGTGGTCACCGGCGACCTGCAGATGTCGGTGATGAAGACCCGCATGCAGCCGATCAAGAAGGTCTTCGGCCGCTTCCCGCGTCTGGTCCGCGACCTGGCGCGGAACATGAAGAAAGAGATCAACCTGGAGCTGGTGGGCGAAGAGACCGACCTCGACAAGAACCTGGTCGAGGCCCTCGCCGATCCGCTGGTGCACCTGGTGCGCAACGCCGTCGACCACGGCATCGAGAGTCCGGAGGAGCGCGAGGCCGCCGGCAAGCCGCGGGTCGGCCAGGTGGTGCTGTCGGCGGAGCAGGAGGGCGACCACATCCTCCTGATGATCACCGACGACGGCAAGGGCATGGACGCCGAGGTGCTGCGCAACAAGGCGGTGGAGAAAGGCCTGCTGGAGCGCGACGCGGCGGACCGCCTGACCGACCTGGAGTGCTACAACCTGATCTTCGCCCCGGGTTTCTCGACCAAGACCGAGATTTCCGACGTGTCCGGCCGCGGCGTCGGCATGGACGTGGTGAAGACCAAGATTTCCCAGCTCAACGGCACGGTCAACGTGTTCTCGCAGAAGGGGTCCGGCTCGAAGATCGTCATCAAGGTGCCGCTGACCCTGGCGATCATGCCTACCCTTATGGTGATGCTGGGTAGCCAGGCGTTCGCCTTCCCGCTGGTCAACGTCAACGAAATCTTCCATCTTGACCTGTCGCGCACCAATGTCGTGGATGGCCAGGAAGTGGTGATCGTCCGCGACAAGGCCTTGCCGCTGTTCTACCTCAAGCGCTGGCTGGTGCCGAGCGCGGCCCACGAGGAGCAGGGCGAGGGGCACGTGGTGATCCTGTCGGTCGGCACCCAGCGCATCGGTTTCGTCGTCGACCAGTTGGTGGGACAAGAAGAAGTGGTGATCAAGCCACTCGGCAAGATGTTGCAGGGCACCCCCGGCATGGCGGGCGCCACCATCACCGGGGACGGGCGCATCGCCCTGATCCTCGATGTGCCGAGCATGCTCAAGCGTTACGCACGGCGCATCTGACGCCGCGTATGGGTTTCCGGCGGCGCAGGAGCGTCGCCCTCTGAGGAGTAGCTATGGCAGTCAAAGTCCTGGTGGTGGACGATTCGGGGTTCTTCCGCCGCCGTGTCTCGGAGATTCTCTCCGCCGATGGACAGATCCAGGTGGTCGGCACCGCCACCAATGGCCGCGAGGCCATCGAGCAGGCGCTGGCCCTGAGACCCGATGTGATCACCATGGATTACGAGATGCCGCTGATGGACGGCATTACCGCGGTACGCAACATCATGCAGCGTTGCCCGACCCCGGTCCTGATGTTCTCCTCGCTGACCCACGAGGGCGCGCGGGTGACCCTGGATGCGCTGGACGCCGGAGCGGTCGACTACCTGCCGAAGAATTTCGAGGACATCTCGCGCAACCCGGACAAGGTCCGCCAGTTGCTTTGCGAGAAGGTCCTGACCATCGCCCGTAGCAATCGTCGCTCGATCAGCCTGCCGCCGCTGCCTTCGGCCACCTCGTCCAGCCATGCGCCGGCGTCGTCCTCCAGCCTCGGCGCGAGCGCGCGTGCCAGTGCCGGCGCGTCGCCGGCCCCGGCGTCGACCTCGGCGGCGCCGAAGCGCAAGGCCTACCGGCTGGTCGCGATCGGTACCTCCACCGGTGGACCGGTTGCCTTGCAGCGGGTGCTGACCCAGTTGCCGGCCAACTTCCCGGCGCCGCTGGTGCTGATCCAGCACATGCCGGCGGCCTTCACCAAGGCTTTCGCCGAGCGCCTCGACAAGCTGTGCCGGATCAGCGTCAAGGAAGCAGAGGACGGCGACATCCTGCGTCCCGGCCTGGCGCTGCTGGCGCCGGGCGGCAAGCAGATGATGGTCGACGGCCGCGGCACGGTGCGCATCCTCCCCGGCGACGAACGCCTGAACTACAAGCCCTGCGTCGACGTGACCTTCGGCTCGGCAGCCAAGGCCTACAACGACAAGGTCCTGGCGGTGGTCCTCACCGGCATGGGCGCCGACGGACGCGAGGGCGCGCGCCTGCTCAAGCAGGGCGGCAGCCAGGTGTGGGCGCAGGACGAGGCCAGTTGCGTGATCTACGGGATGCCGATGGCCGTGGTCAAGGCCAACCTGGCGGACGCGGTGTACGGGCTCGACGACATTGGCCGGCACCTGGTCGAGGCGTGCCAGTAAGCGTGCGTGCAGGAATGAGGAGACTGCCTTCGATGGCCACCCACGTGACGACCTGCGCGCGCCTTCGCCGAGCCGAGGGGACGCGCTGATGGATGTGCTCAGCCTGGTCGGGATCATCCTGGCGTTCGTCGCCATCGTCGGCGGCAACTTCCTCGAGGGCGGCCACGCGGGGGCCCTGCTCAACGGTCCGGCGGCGCTGATCGTGATCGGCGGCACCCTGGCCGCGGCGCTGTTGCAGACCCCGGTGAACGTGCTCAAGCGCGGCCTGGGCATGCTCGGCTGGGTGTTCTTCCCGCCGCGCGAGGATCTTTCCGGGGGAATCGACCGGATCGTCTCCTGGAGCATGACCGCGCGCAAGGAAGGCCTGCTCGGCCTGGAGAGCATCGCCGACGCGGAGCCCGATCCCTATGCGCGCAAGGGCCTGCAACTGCTGGTGGACGGCGCCGAGCCAGAAGTCATCCGCAGCATCCTCGAGGTCGACCTGTTCACCCAGGAAAGCCGCGACCTGCAGGCCGCCAAGGTGTTCGAGAGCATGGGCGGCTATGCGCCGACCATCGGCATCATCGGCGCGGTAATGGGCCTGATCCATGTGATGGGCAACCTGGCCAACCCGGCGCAGCTCGGTAGCGGCATCGCCGTGGCCTTCGTCGCCACCATCTATGGCGTCGGCTTCGCCAACCTGCTCCTGCTGCCGATCGGCAACAAGCTGAAAACCCTGGTACTGCGCCAGTCGCGCTACCGCGAGATGCTCCTGGAGGGCCTGCTGTCCATCGCCGAGGGCGAGAACCCGCGTTCCATCGAGTTGAAGCTGCAAGGCTTCATGGACTGACCGGAGCCGAGCATGCAGCGTCGCCGTCGCCACCAGGAGGAACACGAGAACCACGAACGCTGGCTGGTTTCCTATGCCGATTTCATCACCCTGTTGTTCGCCTTCTTCGTGGTGATGTATTCGATTTCCTCGATCAACGAGGGCAAGTACAAGATCCTCTCGGAGACCCTCACCGGCGTGTTCAACCAGCCCGACCGCTCGTTGAAGCCGATTCCCATCGGCGACGAGCGGCCGCGCACCACCGAGCCGGAGCGCACCAGCGTCGAGGAGCAGCCCAGCGACAACGCGGCCAGCGCCGACTCCCTGGAGCGGATCGCCGACAGCGTGCGCGATGCCTTCGGCGACTTGATCGCCTCCGACCAGTTGAGCGTGCGCGGCAACGAGCTGTGGATCGAGATCACCCTCAATTCCAGCCTGCTGTTTCCCAGTGGCGATGCGCTGCCCAACGATGCCGCCTTCGATATCGTCGAGAAGGTCGCCAAGATCCTGGCGCCCTACAAGAACCCGATCCATGTCGAGGGCTTCACCGACGACGTGCCGATCCATAGCCCGCGCTATCCCACCAACTGGGAACTGTCGGCGGCGCGGGCGGCGAGCATCGTCCGCCTGCTCGGCAACGATGGGGTCGAGCCGTCGCGGATGGCTGCGGTGGGCTATGGTGAATTTCAACCGGTGGCAGACAATGCCAGCGCCGAAGGGCGGGCGAAGAACCGCCGGGTGGTGCTGGTGATCTCGCGCAACCTGGAGGTACGGCGCAGCGT
>NZ_SCND01000085.1:0-18283 GCF_005503585.1 Pseudomonas sp. 2VD | reverse complement strand
GGCAGGAAGCGGGCGGCGCGCTCGCCGTAGGAGCGTAGCCCTTCGCCGGGGGAACGGCGCAGGCCATGCATCTCCAGCAGACGTTCGAAGCGGCGCAGTTGGCGGCTGCGCAGATCGCCACGGCCTTGCCAGGGCTTGAGTAGGAACAGCGCGAGCAGACCGACCGACAATATCGCCGCGGCACCGAGCAACAGGCCCAGTCGGGTCGGATCGAGCCCGCCGAACCAGCGCTGCAGGAAGGCGCCCTGCTGCTCACCCTGGTAGGCCAGGACCCAGCGTTGCCAGCCGTAGTTCAGGCTGTCCCAGGCCAGACGCATGTCGTTGAGCCAGGGCAGGCCACGGTAGCGCAACGGCGACAGCGGTGCGTCGGCGAGGTACTCGCTGTCCCCGGCCAGGGCCTGCTCCAGCCCCTGTTCGATCCGTTCGGGCGCCACCTGGTAGGTCGGGTCGACGCTCAGCCAGCCCTGCTCCGGCTGCCAGTATTCGACCCAGGCGTGGGCGTCGAACTGATGCACCAGCAGGTAGTTGCCCGCCGGATTCAGCTCGCCGCCCTGGTAGCCGGCCACCACTCGCGCAGGAATGCCCGCGGCGCGCAAGACGAAAGCCATCGCCCCGGCGTAATGCGCGCAGAAGCCGCTGCGCGTGTCGAACAGGAAATCGTCCACCCCGTCGGCGCCGGTCGCTGGCGGTTTCAGGGTGTAGGCGAAGGGCTCGCGGTTGAAGCGCTGCAACAGGGCCGCGACCAGTGCCTGCGGTTGCGCATGGGCCTGGCGCAGTTGCTCGGCCAGGGCGCGCGCGCGCGGATTGCCGTGCATCGGCAACTGCAGGTTGCGCCAGCGCATGCGCGGATCGATGCTGGACTCGCGCAGCGCCTGTGGCCAGGAACTGACTCGGTAGAACAGACGTTGCTCGACCGGCTGCCGCCGCTGCAGGTGGAAATCGCTCATCAGGCGCGTGTCGGTCTGGTCGGTCTGCGCCACGTCGAGGGCGAACAGCCAGGGCTGCGAACTGGGCTGCATGATCACGTCGTAGCGCAGCTCAGGGCCACGCTTCTGCCAGTGCAGAGCATCCTCGCCCGACCATTGCGGCGCCTGAGCCCAACGTCGTCCGTCGAAACGCTCCATGGTCAAGGCGCGCCAGTAGAGCTGCTCGCGCGGCGGCGGTGCGCCCTCGAAGCGGACCCGGAACGCCAGTTCGGCGGAGCGCCCAAGCTCGGCGATATCCCCTGGCGCCATGCTCTCCGAGAGTCCGGTGACCCCCTTGTTGCCGGGCATCGGCAACGACCACAGCGGCCCCAGGCGGGGGAAGAACAGGAACAGCAGGAGCATCAGCGGCAGCGCCTGCAGCAACAGCCCGCCGGCCAGCCGCAGGGTCGGCCAGGGCCGGCTGGCGAAAGCGCTCTGCTGCAAGCCGATCAGCGCCGCCAGCAACGCGGTCACCGGCAGCAGGCTGTACAGCGCGGCGAGGAAACCGTCGTCGAACAGGTAGCCCACCACCACTGCGAAGAAACCGAGGAACACCAGTACCAGCGCATCGCGGCGGGTCTTCATTTCCACCAGTTTGAGGATGAACGCGGCGATCAGCAGCACCGCCCCCGCGTCCAGGCCCACCAGGCTGCCGCGCGACAACCAGACCCCGGCCCCGGCGAGCAGCGCCAGGGCCAGCTTGACCCAGGCGCGCGGATAGCCGGCACGCATGCGGAAGACCTGCACCCGCCAGGCCGCGCAACCGAGCCACATGGCCGCGATCCACAGCGGCATGTAGGCCAGGTGCGGCAGGATCACCAGTACCTGCGCCACCAGCAGCCAGACCAGCGCGACCCGCGGAATCGCGTTCATCGCGCCGCTCCGAACAACGCCAGCGCGCGCAGGCAGGCCTCGCGCTGGGCCTCGCCGCTGGCCGGTTGCAGGCGCGTGCCGGGCAGCGCCAGGCCATAGGGCTGCTGCCGCGCGGAGAGTTCCAGGACTGCATGGCACAAGCGGCCCAGGCGACTTTCGAGATCCCCGCCGAGGCGCTCGAATTCCAGCCACAGGTCTTCCCCGCCGAGCGCGGCGAAGTCCTTCACCAGCAGCCCCTGGCCACGGGAAAACGCCTTCCAGTGCAGGCGCCGCCGCGAGTCGCCCGGCTGGTAGGCGCGCAGTCCCTGGTAGTCGTCGACGCCCGTGCTCGCCAGCGCGCGCCCCTGGTCCTCGGCATCCTCCGCGCCCGGCGCGAGGAACGGCTCGCCGGCCAGCGGCCGAGGGTAGACCAGCGCCTGCTGGCGCAGGTCTACCCAGCTCCAGGCCACCAGCAGGCCGAGGGGAAAGCGACTCTCCACCCGCAGGCGCCCCGGCCGCAGCCAGCCGCGTCGCTCGGTCGGGTGGAACAGCAGCACCTCGGCAGCCGCGTCGCCTGCCAGGTCGGCGTATTCCAGCGGCCGCTCCGGCCAGCCGACGGCGATGGCCTGGCGCGCCCGCCGCGGGCTTTCCAGGCGCACCCGGAAACCGGCGCGCTCGCCGGCGAACACCGGGTCCGCTCCCAACGCGGTGAGGCGCAGGCCGGCAAGGTTGCGATAGGTATGGAGGATGGTCACCACGCCCAGGGACAGCAGCAAGAAGGTCAAACCGTAGGCCAGGCTGTTCTGGTAATTGATCGCCGCCAGCAGCATCACCAGCAGCGCCAGGCCGAAAGCGCCGCCCTGGCGGGTCGGCAGGATGAATACGCGGCGCTGGTTCAGCTCGACGCTGCTCGCCGGCGGTATCCGCCGGTTCAGCCAGCGCTGCCAGCGCGGCCAGTTGCGCAGGCGCATCAGAGCGCCGGGACTTCGCGCAGCAGCCATTGCACCAGCGCGCCGCCACCGTGCCCGGTGGGGTCCGCCTGGTCGCGCAGGCGATGCCCGGCGACCGCCGGCAACACCGCCTGGACGTCTTCCGGAATCACATAGTCGCGTCCCGCCAGCAGCGCCCAGGCACGCGCCGCGGCGAGCAACGCCAGGCTACCGCGCGGCGACAGGCCGAGGGCGAAGGCCGGCTGCGTGCGGGTCGCTTCGACCAGGCGCAGCACGTAGTCCACCAGCGCATCGCTGGCGCGGACCTTCGGCACTTCGGCCTGGAAAGCGGCCAGCGCCGCGTGGTCGAGCAAGGGTTCCAGGCGCGGCAGCAGATCGCGCCGGGCTTCGCCGAGCAACAGCGAGCGTTCCGCCGCGCGCCCGGGGTAACCCAGCGACAGGCGCATCAGGAAGCGATCCAGCTGCGATTCCGGCAGGGAGAAGGTGCCGCCCTGGCTGGCCGGGTTCTGCGTGGCGATGACGAAGAACGGTTCCGGCAAGGGCCGGGTGGCGCCCTCGATGGTCACCTGGCCTTCTTCCATCGCCTCGAGCAAGGCGCTCTGGCTTTTCGGCGTGGCGCGGTTGATCTCGTCGGCGAGCACCAGCTCGGCGAAGATCGGCCCGGGATGGAAGACGAATTGCCCGCTGTCCTTGTCGAACACCGAGGTACCGAGGATATCGCCCGGCAGCAGGTCCGAGGTGAACTGGATGCGCTGGAAACTGAGCCCGAGCACCCGCGCCAGGGCATGGCTGAGGGTAGTCTTGCCCATCCCCGGCAGGTCTTCGATCAACAGGTGCCCACGGGCCAGCAGGCAGGCCAGGGCCAGGCGCACCTGGCGGTCCTTGCCCAGGAGAATCTCATCGACCGCCTTCAGGCAGGCTTCCAGGGTGTTCAGCATCCCGACCTCACGTTTCCGGGGAAAACAGCGATCCTACTGGCCTGGGGCCAGCCGGCAAGGCACTTGCAATTTTTCCTCACGAAACTGTGAAACCGTTGCCACCGGTACTTGCCGGAGTGCCCGCTACAAGCCTAGACGCTGGGGACGGACAGGCGACCGCAGGCGCCCCCCCTGGGCGCCGGCGCGGATGATGCCTGCGCCAGTCCGGCTCGACACGGCGCGCGACGGTCGCCGACGGCAGGCGTGGGGGAAGCCGCCTCAGCCCAGTTCGGCGACGATCGCCGCCAGCGCCTTGGCCGGGTCGGCGGCCTGGCTGATCGGCCGGCCGATCACCAGGTAGTCGGAGCCGGCGTCCAGGGCCTGGCGCGGGGTGAGGATGCGCCGCTGGTCGTCCTGGGCGCTGCCGGCCGGGCGGATGCCCGGCGTGACCAGTTGCAAGCCCGGATGGGCAGCCTTCAGCGCCGGCGCTTCCTGGGCCGAGCAGACCAGGCCGTCCATGCCGGCCTTCTGCGCCAGGGCGGCGAGGCGCAGTACCTGCTCCTGAGGCTCAATGTCGAGGCCGATGCCCGCCAGGTCCTCGCGCTCCATGCTGGTCAGCACGGTCACGCCGATGAGCAACGGCCTGGGTCCGCTGAAGGCCTCCAGCGTCTCGCGGCAGGCGGCCATCATGCGCAGGCCGCCGGAGCAGTGCACGTTGACCATCCACACGCCCATCTCGGCGGCGGCCTTCACCGCCATCGCCGTGGTGTTCGGGATGTCGTGGAATTTCAGGTCGAGGAACACCTCGAAGCCCTTGCCGCGCAAGGTCTCGACTATACCCGCGGCACAACTGGTGAAGAGTTCCTTGCCGACCTTCACCCGGCACAGTTTCGGGTCCAACTGATCGGCCAGCGCCAGGGCGGCCTCACGGGTGGGGAAATCCAGGGCGACGATGATGGGGGACTGGCAGGCGGACATGGGCTCTCTCGCGGCGAATCGAAAACGGCGCGCATTGTCGCAGAATCCGGCCGTTTGCCGTAGCCCGGAACGCGCCGGGGAGATGAACGTCGTGGACTAGAGGCGGGCGCGGAGCAGTTGCTCCAGCCAGTCGACGAATGCCCTGACCCGCCGCGACAGATGCCGCCGGTGCGGATACAGGGCGTACGCCGGCATCGCTTCGGCCCGCCACTGCGGCAGCACCTCGCACAGCTCGCCGCGTTGGAGGTGCTCGCGCACGTCGTAGGCAGGGATCTGGATCAGGCCCAGTCCGGACAGGCAGCAGGCGATGTAGCTTTCCGCGTTGTTCACCGTGACCCGGCTGCGCAGCGCGCGGGTCAGGGTGCGCCCATCCTCGCGGTACTCCCAGGGCAACACCCGGCCGCTGCTGGGCGAGGCATAGTTGACCGCCCAGTGCCGGTCGAGGTCGGCCGGCGTCCGTGGCTCGCCATGCTCTTCCAGGTAGGCGGGACTGGCGCAATTGATCAGTTGCATCTCGCCAAGGCGTCGCGCCACCAGGCTGCTGTTGCCCAACTGGCCGACCCGCAGGACGCAGTCGACGCCCTCCTGCACCAGGTCCACCGAACGGTCGCTGGAGCCCAGTTCCAGTTCGATGTCCGGATGCTGGCGGAAGAATTCCGGCAGCGCCGGGGCGATCAGCAGTCGCGCCACCCGGCTCGGCACGTCGACCTTGAGCCGGCCGCTGGCGCGGCTGCCGTCGTGGAACAGGCTCTCCAGCTCTTCCATGTCTTCCAGCAGGTGACGGCAACGCTCCAGCACCACGCTGCCGTCGTGGGTCAGCTGGACCTGCCGGGTGGTGCGATGCAACAGCCGGCTGCCGAGTTGCGCTTCGAGCTGCTGGACCGCCGCCGAGACCGTCGCCCGCGGCATGTCCAGCAGGTCCGCGGCCTTGGTGAAGCTGCCGGTTTCGGCAACGCGCAGGAACACGCGCATGCTGTCCAGACGATCCATGGGCAGGCCCCTTCTCTCTATTCGGGATGGCTGGACAGTCTATCCATGCCACCCACGTTTATCCAAAGAACCCGGACCAATAGCCTGGAGTCCCTACTCTACTTCCTGGATCCGCAGATGCCCCATGCAGCGCTTTTGCCTCCTCCCAGCGCGTCCCCGCTGCCGGAAGTGGTCGGTTTCTGGCGCGATGCCGGCCCTACCCTCTGGTTCGCCAGGAACGCCGATTTCGACCGGCGCTTCCGCGAGCGCTTCGCCCATCTTTACGAGCTTGCCTGCGCCAACGCGCTGCGCCCGGCTGCCGGTGAAGCCGAGGACCATCTCGGCCTGCTGTTGCTGCTCGACCAGTACCCGCGCAACGCCTTCCGCGGCACCCCGCGCATGTACGCCAGCGACACCCAAGCGCGGCGCTGGGCGGAGCGGGCACTGGGACAAGGCCTCGACCGCCAGGTCGAGGACGCGCTGCGACTGTTCTTCTACCTGCCGTTCGCCCATGCCGAGAACCTTGCCGACCAGGATCGCTCGGTAGCGCTGAACCACGGACTCGGTCAGCCCTTCCTCGCCCACGCTCGTGAGCATCGCGAGATCATCCGCCGCTTCGGGCGCTTTCCCCATCGCAATCCGATCCTCGGTCGCCCGTCCAGCGCCGAGGAACTCGCCTTCCTCGCCGCCGGCGGCTTCGCCGGCTGAACCGGGGTTCAGCCGGCCCTCCCTAGATAGGCAGGTCGCGATCCAGCAAGCGGTCCAGCAACCAGTTGGCCGCCGGTCCCAACGGCCGCTGCCGCGACCAGACCACATCCACCGCCTGGCTGCGCGGCCAGCCGGACACCGGCAACTCCTTCAGCCGCCCGTTGGCGTAGCCGCTGACCAGCCAGCGCGGCAGCTCGGCCCAACCGAAGCCGTGGGTGGCCATTTCCAGCAGCAACAGGTAGTTGGGCGCCGACCAGCAGCGCCCGCCGCTGGACGGCAGGCCGTCGTTGATCGCCGCGCCGGTCTCGCTATAGGTGTTCAGGCGCAGCAGACGCCATTCGGAAAGGTCACGCTCGCTGACCCGCTCCAGGCCCGCCAGCGGATGGTCGACGGCGGCGAACAGGCCGAACTCGGCACGCTCGGCGACCGCCGCCACGCCCAGCTCCGGCGGGTAGTGCGGCTGCGCGGCGAGCAGGCCGAGGGTGGCGCGGCCGCGGCTGACCTGGGCGATCACGTCCTGGTCCTCGGCGATCAGGCATTCGAACTCCAGCTCAGGGTAACGCTCGTCCAGTTCGGCCAGGCGCGCCTCGTAGCGCGCCGAATGGTAAGTGTCGGATAGCGCCAGGGTCACCCGTGGCTCCGAGCCGCCGGCGAGCAGCGCGGCGACCCGGCGCAGGCGGTCGGATGCGCCGAGGACCTCCTCGACCCGTCCCAGCAGGGTGCGTCCGGCCTCGGTCAGTTGCGGCTGGCGGCCACTGCGATCGAAGAGTTCCAGGCCGAGGTCGATCTCCAGCCGGGCAATGGCCTCGCTGACGGTCGACTGGCTCTTGCCCAGCTTGCGCGCGGCGGCGCTGAAGGAGCCGAGGGAAACGGCCTGGACGAAGGCCTCGAGGGATTCGGGCGACAAATGCATATCGGTTTTTCCGATGGTATCCAACTTAACCCTATCCCAAAGACCGATGACAATACAGCCCGACTTCAACGACGAACCGGGAGCGTTCGCCATGACCCACACCCACACCGCCCTCGACAAGACTTTCAAGGAGCGGATCTTCCACGCCCTGGCCTTCGAGGGCCTGGCCGTCCTCCTCACCGCGCCGGTGCTGTCGCTGGTGATGAACAAGCCCCTGGCGCACATGGGTGCGCTGACGCTGATGTTCTCCACCGTGGCGATGCTCTGGAACATGCTTTTCAACAGCCTCTTCGACCGCGCCCAGCGGCGCATGGGCTTCCAGCGCACCCTGCAGGTCCGGGTGCTGCATGCGATGCTCTTCGAGCTGGGGCTGATCGTGGTGCTGGTACCGCTGGCCGCCTGGTGGCTGTCGATCGGACTGGTCGAGGCGTTCCTCCTCGACATGGGCCTGATCCTGTTCTTCCTGCCCTACACCATGGCCTTCAACTGGAGCTACGACGTACTCCGCGCACGCCTGGTGGAAAGCCGCCAGACCAAGGCCGCCGGTTGCGACGCCGGCTAGGCCGGCGTTCAGGCCGTCAGCCGCTCGCGCAGGCGGCCGAGCATGCCGAGCAGGCTGCCGACCCGTTCCTTCTCGCGCTCGTCGCGCGGCACCTCGGCCAGCCGGTCAACCTCCGGCAGGCTTCGCCCGCGCCACAGCAAGGCCTGCTCGGCGGCCGCCTTCAGGCCTTTCTCGAACAATCCCCTGCGGATCGGCTTGGGCAGGTAGCGGAATATCTGCGCCTGGTTGATCAGTTCGAGCAGGGCCTGGGTGTCGCGGAACGGCGTAACCACCAGGCTGAGCAGGCGCGGATGGGCCTGGGCCAGGGATTTCAGCAGCGGCGCGGTATGCTCCCCGGCCAGCTTCAGGTCGCTGACCAGCACCTCCACCGGTTCGGTGTTCAGCCACACCAGCGCCTCGGCCAGGTTGCGCGCGCGCAGCAGGCGATGCCCGCCGGCATGGCAGAAGGCCCCGACGCAGTCCAGGGTTTCCGGGTCGTCGTCGAGCAGCAGCACGCTCAGCGGCGCCGCCAGCGTGGCCGCGGGCGGTGCCGGCAGGCCCTGGCGGCTGGCGATCTCCGCCGCCTGGCGCAGGGTGAAGGCCATTTCCTGGGGATTCCAGGGCTTGGTCAGGTAGCGGAAGATGCCGCCGTCGTTGAGCGCGTCGACGGCGGCGTCGAGGTCGGAATAGCCGGTGAGGAGAATCCGCAGGGTCTCCGGATAGCGCTCGCGAGCCTGCGCCAGCAGTTCGGCGCCGCTCATCTGCGGCATGCGCTGGTCGCTGACCAGCACCTGTATCCGTTCCGTCTTCAGGCGCTCCAGGGCGCGCCGCGGGTCGCTCTCGGTGAGCACCTCGTAATGGCGACGGAACTGCATGGCCAGGCTGCGCAGGATGCGCTCCTCGTCATCGACGAAGAGGATGCGGACGGGAGATGGGCTCATGTCAGGCGCTCCGTTTCAGTTCGCGGGCCTGCTCTCGCGGCAGGCTGATGAGGAAGCGGGTTCCGCGGCCCGGTTCGGAGGCCACGCGGATGGTCCCGCCATGTTGCTGGATGATCTTGTAGCTGATCGACAGGCCGAGCCCGGTGCCCTGCCCCACCGGCTTGGTGGTGAAGAACGGGTCGAAGATCCGCCCGAGGACCTCGGCGGGCATGCCCTTGCCGTTGTCCTGCACGGAGAGGAACACCTGGCGCTCGTCGGCCCAGCTCTTCAGCAGGATGCGACCGAAACGCTCCATGGCCTGCGCAGCGTTGGTCAGCAGGTTCAGCAGCACCTGGTTGATCTGCGACGGCGCGCAGGCGATAAGCGGCAGCTCGCCGAGCTGGCTGCTGATCTCGGCCTTGTCCTTGATGGCGGTGCGGGCGATCAGCAAGGCGTTGCGCACGCAGTCGTTGAGGTCGACCTCCTCGCTGAAGGCACGGTCCAGGCGGGCGAAGTCCTTGAGCCCGGAAACCAGCTCGCCGATCTGGCCGAGGCCGTAGCGGGTATCGACGAACAACTGCCGCAGGTCCTCGCGCAACTGTTCGACGGCGGCTTCGCGGCGCACCGCGTCGGCCGCCTGCAGCGCCTGCGCCAGGCGCGCTTCGTCGCACTGCGGGTCGCCCAGGCAGTCGACCAGCGCCGCCTGGGCATCGGCCAGGCGCAACAAGGGATCGCTCAGCTCCTCCAGCAGCGCCAGGTTGTTGCCGACGTAGCCGAGCGGCGTGTTCAGCTCGTGTGCGACCCCGGCCACCATCTGCCCGAGCGAAGCCATCTTTTCCGACTGCACCAGTTGCGCCTGGGACTCCTTGAGGTCCACCAGCGCCTTGCGCAGCACCCGGTTGCGCTGGGCGATGCGCGCCTCCATGGCCTTCAGCAGGTCGAGCACGGTGCCCAGGCCACGGTAGCGGCCCTCTTCGTCGACCAGGGCGAAGTCCTCGGTGATCGGATACTGCAGGCGACCGGTGACCTGCTGCGCCGCCTCTTCCAGGCTGGCGCCGAGGGAGACGCTGAGGGGCGCCCGGTTCATGACGTCGCGCACCGGATGGCGGCCCCAGAGGTCGCGGCCGAAACGCTGCATGAAGATGTCCTGGAGGGTGTAGCGGCTGACCAGGCCGAGGACCCGGCGCTCGTCGTCGACCACCGGCAGCGAGAGGAAGGCACGGTGCTCCGGCATCAGCAGGCGGTCGGCGACGTCGTTGATGCTCATCGCCGGAGTCAGGGGTTCCACCGGGCGCAACAGACGGGACAACGCGCTCGGAGACATCGGCAACCTCTCGCTGGCAGGCCCGGACGGGGCAATGAAGGGATACCCGCCAGTTAAGCAATGTCAGATTGCCAACATGTGACAGGCATCACGCCGACCAGGCTCAGCGCTTTCTCCGCCCGCAACTTCCAAGCGCCGCCGGGAGTCTCAACCACAGGACCTCGCGCCGGAACGTTGCCTGACAGAAAGGCAAACCCGGCGTATGGTGAACATTCATATCGATGAGGGAGAACAACATGCCCTGGTACGCCTGGTTGATCATCGTCCTCGCCCTGGGCTCCATCGTCGGCGGACTCCTGCTGCTGCGCGACTCGGCGAAGAAGCTGCCGTTGAGCGAGGAACAGCTCAAACGCATCCATGAACGCAACGCCGAGCTGGACGCGCAGGAGGCGAAGGACCGCTGAACCTATTGGCCTGCCGGCGGGTCACTAGGTCTCGTAGGAAAACCCCGGCGGGCGAAAAACCGGCGAGGCGAAGGCTCGCGTGGCGGAGTCATGCGGGCCGCGCATGGTTTTTCCTGCGCAACCTGGGGTTCGTTCCCCGTGTGTTTCCCTCTGGCAGAAGGTCCGTTCCTTGCGCTTTTCCCATCCGCGGGTCGAAATGCCTTTAGAATCCCTCCTTTAAACGGGAGGCTGCATGCTCGGGCGTCTGATACCGCTTCTACCCATTCTGTTCCTGCTCGGGGGCTTCTTCACCGGGCACATCGCGCTGCTGACGGCGGTCATCGTCCTGCTCTACATCATCTGGGTGACCTACGCCGAACGCTGGCTGCCGACCCTGCTCTGGTGGCCGGTGAGCCTCGCCGCCAGCGCCCTGATCGCCATCCACTACCTGCCCGGCTTCATTCCCCTGCGCCTGTTCCCCTGGGACCTGGCCAGCGCCAGCCCGCCGATCCAGATGATCTGGCTGCCCTGGGACAAGGCCCTGGTCGCCCTTACCCTGCTCGCCTGGTGGCTGCGCCGGCCGAAGCAGCCGCTGGTGTCGCTGGATATCACCGCGCTGGCCTTCTGCCTGACCTTCTTCGTGGTGCCGCTGCTGTCGATCATGACCAATGCCGCGAGCTGGCAGCCGAAGTGGCCGGATGCCTTCTGGTGGTGGCTGGTACTGAACGTCGGGGTGGTCTCCCTGGCCGAGGAGGCGTTCTTCCGCGGCCTGCTGCAAAGCCAGTTGATCCGCTGGTTCGGCGCCTGGCCGGGAATCATCGTCGCAACCCTCGCCTACGCCGCGCTGCACCTGCTGGTGAACCCGGTGTACGCGCTGCTGGCCGGGATCGCCGGGCTGGGCTACGGCATGGTCCTGCACTTCAGCGGGCGGCTGTCCCTGGCGGTGCTGCTGCACGCTTCGATCAACACCCTGCACTTCCTCCTGCTGAGCTACCCGTTCCGCCTGATCTCCGAGTGATCAGGCGTTCTTGATCACCAGCGCCAGGGCCTCCTCGGCGAGCTGGTCGAGACTCATCGGTCCTTCCGGACGGAACCAGGTGGTGGTCCAGGACAGCGCGCCGGTGAGGAAGCGCCGCAGGATGAACGGATCGCCCTGGCAGTAGCCGGCCAGCCGCGCCTCCCCCAGCACGTCGAGCCACATCTGCTCGTAGATGTCGCGCAGGCCGAGGATGTACGCCTGGCCTTCGGCGGACAGCGAGCGCCACTCGTAGACCAGCACCGCCATCGCCTCGCCGGTGCCGCCCATGATCGATTGCAGCTCGCAGCGGATCAGTCCCAGCACCCGCTCGCGCAGGTCCTCGGCATCGGCCAGGGCGGCGCGCATCAGGGCGGTGTTGTAGAGGATGGTCTCTTCCATCACCGAGCGCAGGATCTCGTCCTTGCTCTTGAAGTGATGGAAGATGCTGCCCGACTGGATGCCCACCGCGCTGGCCAGGTCGCGCACCGTGGTGCGTTCGTAGCCTTTGCTGCGGAACAGGTGGGCGGCGGTCTGCAGCAGCTTGCCGCGGGCGCTTTCCGGATCGGTGAGCTGTCCGGTAGCCACCAGCTCCAGCATCACTTCCCGGGCTTTCTGATCGTCCAACGCTGAGTACCCCTTTTCCGGATCGTCGGCGGCTCGGTGCCGCTCATCCGCGCGCCCGGCCGCTCCGTATTTGCCGACCGGCCTCGGGATTGCCCCGCAAGTGCTTGTCGGCATTCATGAAATGTATGCCTGCGAAGACGACCGAGCAAGCGCTTGGGTAACAGCCGAGAACGGATTTGTTTCCGCCCTCTTCTCAACCAAGCGCTTGCTTGGTAATGTCGCCCCACACTTCCGCCGTCACGGGTCAAGAACAATGCAAAAGACCGTACGCATCGGCTGCGCCTCGGCCTTCTGGGGCGACACCTGCACCGCGGCCGCGCAGCTGGTGCGCGGCGCGCCGCTGGACTACCTGGTGTTCGACTACCTGGCCGAGATCACCATGTCGATCATGGCCGGCGCCCGCCTGAAACAGCCGGACGCCGGCTACGCCACCGATTTCGTCGAGGTCCTCGCACCGCTGCTGGGCGAGATCGCCGAGAAGAAGATCCGCGTCATCAGCAACGCTGGCGGGATCAATCCGCAGGCCTGTGCCGCCGCCCTCGCCGCGGCCTGCGAGAAGGCCGGGGTGCAGTTGAAGATCGCCGTGCTCCATGGCGACAACCTGCAAGCGCGCCAGGCCGAACTGGCCAAGGCCGGCATCCGCGAGATGTTCAGCGACGCGCCTTTCCCGCCGATGTGCGTCTCGCTCAACGCCTACCTCGGCGCACCCGGCATCGTCGAGGCCCTGCGCCTGGGCGCGGACATCGTGATCACCGGCCGGGTGGTCGACAGCGCGGTGGTCAGCGCCGCCCTGGTGCACGAGTTCGGCTGGGCCTGGGACGACTACGACCGACTGGCCCAGGCCGCCCTCGCCGGGCACATCGTCGAATGCGGCGCGCAATGCACCGGCGGCAATTTCACCGACTGGGAGCAGGTGCCGGACTACGAGCACATCGGCTTCCCCATCGTCGAGGTCGAGGCCGACGGGCGCTTCGTAGTGACCAAGGCGCCCGGCACCGGTGGCCTGGTCAGCGAACTGAGCGTCGGCGAACAGATGCTCTACGAGATCGGCGACCCACGCGCCTACCTGCTGCCCGACGTGGTCTGCGACTTCACCGAGGTGCGTCTGCGCCAGGTCGGACCCGACCGGGTCGCGGTGGAAGGCGCGCGCGGCCTGCCGCCCACCGACCGGTACAAGGTCAGCGCCACCTATCCGGACGGTTTCCGCTGCACCGCCAGTTGCCTGATCGCCGGCATCGATGCGCTGAAGAAGGCCGAGCGGGTCAGCCAGGCGATCATCGCCAGGACCGAGGAAATCTTCGCCGAGCGCGGCTGGGAGCCCTACCGCGAGGTCAATGTCGAACTGCTCGGCAGCGAAGCCACCTATGGTCCCCATGGGCGACGGCAGGACA
The DNA here is from genome assembly GCF_005503585.1 of Pseudomonas sp. 2VD. Lineage (NCBI taxonomy): Bacteria > Pseudomonadati > Pseudomonadota > Gammaproteobacteria > Pseudomonadales > Pseudomonadaceae > Pseudomonas > Pseudomonas sp. 2VD. The sequence continues at coordinate 4,830 of NZ_SCND01000085.1, read as the reverse complement.
GCCGCGAAGTGGTGGTCAAGCTGGCCGTCCGGCATCCGCGCAAGGAAGCCCTGGTGCTGTTCTCCCGCGAGATCGCCCAGGCCGCCACCGGGATGGCGCCCGGCCTGACCGGCATCGTCGGCGGCCGGCCGACGGTGTATCCGGTGATCCGCCTGTTCTCTTTCCTGATCGACAAGGCGCAATGCGCGTTGAGCGTGGAGATCGACGGCCAGCGCCATCCGCTGGAACTGCCGGTCCTCGAAGCCTTCGACCCGGCACGATTGGCCGAGGCGCGCCAGCCGCCACGCCCGGAGCAGCCCGCCAGCGCCAGCGTGCCGCTGGTGAAGCTGGCGGTGGCGCGCTCCGGCGACAAGGGCAACCACAGCAACATCGGGGTCATGGCACGGCATCCGGAGTACCTGCCGTGGATCGCCGAGGCGCTGGAGGAAGGCGCGGTAGTGGACTGGATGCAGCATGTGCTCGACCCGCAGACCGGCCGGGTCGGCCGCTGGTACCTGCCGGGCAGCCACAGCCTGAACTTCCTGCTGGAGAACGCCCTCGGCGGCGGCGGCGTCGCCAGCCTGCGCATCGACCCGCAGGGCAAGGCCTTCGCCCAGCAGTTGCTGGAGTTCCCGGTGGCGGTGCCGCAGGCGCTCGCCGACGCGCTGAAAACGCAGGGCAGATAACCACGACCAGGAACGACGAATGCGGCGTTCCGCTGCAACCACCCCACGGGATTCATCGGAGTCACCAGAACAATGAGCTACGACTCGATCTTCCGACCTGGCCTGTTCGACGGCCAGACCATCATCGTCACCGGCGGCGGCAGTGGCATCGGCCGCTGCACCGCCCATGAGCTGGCGGCCCTCGGCGCCCACGTGGTGCTGGTCGGACGCAAGGCGGAAAAGCTGGAGAAGACCGCCAGCGAGATCGTCGAAGACGGCGGCAGCGTCAGCTGGCACGCCTGCGACATCCGCGAGGAGGAAGCGGTGAAGACGCTGGTGGCGAATATCCTGGCCGAACGCGGGACCATCCATCACCTGGTCAACAACGCCGGCGGCCAGTATCCCTCGCCCCTCGCCTCGATCAGCCAGAAGGGCTTCGAGACCGTGCTCCGCACCAACCTGGTCGGCGGCTTCCTGGTCGCCCGCGAAGTGTTCAACCAGTCGATGAGCAAGACCGGCGGCAGCATCGTCAACATGCTCGCCGACATGTGGGGCGGCATGCCCGGCATGGGTCACTCCGGCGCCGCACGCTCCGGCATGGAGAATTTCACCAGGACCGCCGCCGTCGAGTGGGGCCATGCCGGCGTGAGGGTCAACGCGGTGGCGCCGGGCTGGATCGCGTCCAGCGGCATGGATACCTACGAAGGCGCGTTCAAGGCGGTGATCCCGACCCTGCGCGAGCACGTGCCGCTCAAGCGCATCGGCAGCGAGTCGGAAGTCGCCGCCGCCATCGTCTTCCTGCTCTCCCCCGGCGCCGCCTTCGTCAGCGGCAACACGATCCGCATCGACGGCGCCGCCAGCCAGGGCAGCCGCGCCTTCCCGCTGCTCAAGGGCAAGCCGGGACAGAGCCGCGCGTACAACGGCTTCCACCGCGCCTACCTGCCCGACGTACTGAAGGACCAGGAGGACTGACATGCCCGCGATCCAGTCGGAACTCGACGTCAACGGCGAGGACTTCGCCCGCAACCGCGAGGCCATGCTCGCCGCCGTGGCCGGCTTCCGCGAATTGGAGCAGAAGGTCCTGGACAAGGCCGCCGAGGCCAGGCCGAAGTTCGAGAAACGCGGACAACTGCTGCCGCGCGAACGCCTGGCGTTGCTGCTCGATCCGGGCGCGCCGTTCCTCGAACTGTCCTCGCTGGCCGGCTACAAGCTGCACGACGACAAGGACGGCACCCAGGCCGGCGGCGGGATCATCGCCGGGATCGGCTACATCGCCGGGGTGCGCTGCCTGGTCAGTGCCAGCAACAGCGCGATCAAGGGCGGCACCATCTCCCCGACCGGGCTGAAGAAGACCCTGCGCCTGCAGCAGATCGCCATGGAGAACAAGCTGCCGGTGGTGACCCTCACCGAAAGCGGCGGCGCCAACCTCAACTATGCGGCGGAGATCTTCGTCGAAGGTGCGCGCGGCTTCGCCAACCAGGCGCGGATCTCCGCCATGGGCATTCCCCAGGTCACCGTGGTGCATGGTTCCAGCACCGCCGGCGGTGCCTACCAGCCGGGGCTGTCGGACTACGTGGTGGTGGTGCGCGGCAAGGCCAAGATGTTCCTCGCCGGGCCGCCGTTGCTCAAGGCCGCCACCGGCGAGATCGCCAGCGACGAGGAACTCGGCGGAGCCGAACTGCACGCGCAGGTCGCCGGCACCGCGGAATACCTGGCGGAAAACGACGCCGACGGCGTGCGCCTGGCCCGCGAGATCGTCGGCATGTTGCCGTGGAACGCACAACTGCCGGCGCGCCCGGCGCGTTCCTGGCGTGAACCGCTGTACCCGGTGGAGGAGCTGCTCGGGGTGGTTCCGGCCGACCCGAAGAAGCCCTACGACGTCCGCGAGATCGTCGCGCGCATCGCCGACGGCTCCGAGTTCCTCGACTTCAAGAACGAGTTCGACGGCCAGACCGTCTGCGGCCACCTGCGCATCGAGGGCCACGCCTGCGGCCTGATCGGCAACAACGGACCGATCACCCCGCAGGGCGCGGCCAAGGCGGCGCAGTTCATCCAGCTCTGCGAACAGAGCAACACGCCGCTGCTGTTCCTGCACAACACCACCGGCTTCATGGTCGGCACCGAGTCGGAGCGCCAGGGCGTGATCAAGCACGGCTCGAAGATGATCCAGGCGGTGGCCAACGCCCGCGTGCCCAAGCTGACCCTGGTGGTCGGCGGCTCCTACGGCGCCGGCAACTACGCGATGTGCGGACGCGGCCTCGACCCGCGCTTCATCTTCGCCTGGCCGAACAGTCGCACCGCGGTGATGGGCGGTGCCCAGGCCGGCAAGGTGCTGCGCATCGTCACCGAGGAGAAACACGCCAAGGAAGGCAAGGAAGCCGATCCGAAGATGCTCGAGATGCTGGAAACCGTCACCGCGCAGAAGCTCGACAGCCAGTCCACCGCGCTCTACGGCACCGCCAGCCTGTGGGACGACGGCCTGGTCGACCCGCGCGACAGCCGCAGGCTGCTCGGCTACCTGCTGGATATCTGCGCGGAAGCCGAGGCGCGGCCGCTGAAGGGCAACAGCTTCGGGGTCGCGAGGTTCTGACTGCAACAGGCGAGCCGGCGACAGCCCCTCTCCCCGCTCTCCCTGAAGGAAGAGGGTTGGGAGAGAGCAAGCGGATCCTGCCGGAAAACAATGATGCCCAGGAGGAAAGACAACCCATGATCTTCACCCAGGAACACGAGGAACTCCGCCGCACCGTTCGCAGCTTCGTCGAGCGGGAAATCAACCCCAACGTCGACCAGTGGGAAAAGGACGGCCGCTTCCCGATCCACGAGATCTTCCGCAAGGCCGGCGAACTCGGCCTGCTGGGCATCTCCAAGCCGGAGAAGTTCGGCGGCATGGGCCTGGACTACAGCTACTCGATCGTCGCCGCCGAGGAATTCGGCAGCATCACCTGCGGCGGCATCCCGATGGCCATCGGCGTGCAGACCGACATGTGCACCCCGGCCCTGGCCCGCTTCGGTTCCGACGAGTTGCGCGAGGAGTTCCTCCGCCCGGCCATCGCCGGCGAGATGGTCGGCTGCATCGGCGTCTCCGAGGTCGGCGCCGGCTCCGACGTCGCCGGCCTGAAGACCACCGCGCGCAAGGACGGCGACGACTATGTGATCAACGGCAGCAAGATGTGGATCACCAACTCGCCGTCGGCTGACTTCATGTGCCTGCTCGCCAATACCTCCGACGACAAGCCGCACGTCAACAAGTCGTTGATCGTGGTCCCGATGAAGACCCCGGGCATTACCCTCAGCCCGCACCTGGACAAGCTCGGCATGCGCAGTTCGGAGACCGCCCAGGTGTTCTTCGATAACGTCCGCGTACCGCAGCGCAACCGCATCGGCGCGGAAGGCGCCGGCTTCATGATGCAGATGCTGCAGTTCCAGGAAGAACGGCTGTTCGGCGCGGCCAACATGATCAAGGGCCTGGAGCACTGCATCGACGTCACCATCGAGTATTGCAAGGAGCGCAGGACCTTCGGCCAGCCGCTGATCGACAACCAGGTCATCCACTTCCGCATGGCCGAGATGATGACCGAGGTCGAGGCGCTGCGCGCCCTGGTCTACCAGGCCACCGAGCTGTACGTGAAAGGCAGGGACGTGACGCGCCTGGCTTCCATGGCCAAGCTCAAGGCCGGCCGCCTCGGCCGCGAGGTCAGCGACGCCTGCCTGCAGTACTGGGGCGGCATGGGCTTCATGTGGGACAACCCGGTCTCCCGCGCCTACCGCGACACCCGCCTGGTATCCATCGGCGGCGGTGCCGACGAGATCATGCTCGGCATCATCTGCAAGCTGATGGGCATCCTGCCGGGCAAGAAGAAAGGCTGACGTTCCAGGAGGAAACCGGCATGAGCCTGCCGCATTGCGAGACCCTGCTGCTGGAACCCGTCGAGGGCGTCCTGCGGATCACCCTGAACCGCCCGCAAAGCCGCAACGCCATGAGCCTGGCGATGGTCGGCGAACTGCGCGCGGTGCTCGCCGCCGTGCGCGACGACCGTAGCGTGCGGGCGCTGGTGCTGCGCGGCGCCGACGGGCACTTCTGCGCCGGCGGCGACATCAAGGACATGGCCGGTGCCCGCGCCGCCGGGGCGGAAGCCTACCGCACGCTGAACCGCGCCTTCGGCAGCCTGCTGGAGGAAGCCCAGGC
>NZ_SCND01000084.1:0-18297 GCF_005503585.1 Pseudomonas sp. 2VD | reverse complement strand
CGCGCATTCACCGGCGGCGACCGGGCAGGTCAGGCTCACCACGTCGGCGCTGGCCTCGTCGTTGCCGGTGCCCTGCCGGACGAAGCGCTCGCTCTCGGCGGCGGCCAGGGTCAGGGCCAGACGGGCCTGCTCCGGCTGCTCGCGGATCGCTTCGCCCAGGTCGCCGCCGCTGCCGGGGCTGGCCAGGGCGTTGCGGATCACCTGGTCGACCTGGTTCCACGACAGCCGCGCCGCCAGGTAGAGGGCGACCAGCCGCTGCACCGGATAGCCGCACTGCTCCAGTTGTTCCCAGCCGCGCGGCTGGCGATGACGAGTGAAGGTCTCCAGCGGCAGGTGGCAGGCCTGGTGCGCGGTCAGCGCGGCCAGGCTGCCGCCCTCGGGGAAATGCAGGCGATGACTGATGACCGTGGGCTTGATGTCCAGGTCATGCTTCGCCGGGTTGCCGGCGAGCACCCGGTAGATCTTGCCTTCCCAGGTATCGTCGAGGTTGCAGCGCTGCTGGGCGAGGTAGTTGTAGACCCCGTCCAGCGGGTCGAGCAGGCACAACACCTTGCCGCTGGCCCATTCGCTCCAGCGCTTTTCCCGGCGCGGCTGGGCCTGGGCCATGACCACGCTGACCCCGGCATGGCTGATGGCGAGCGTCGGCTGCATCTCGTTGCTCTCGTGCGCCCTGACGAAGAAGGTGGCATCGCGCGCCAGCTTCGCCAGCAACTCGTCGCCCATCTCGATGGTGTAGATCGGCGACATGTGGCTGAGCTGGTTACCGGCGTTCAGTTCGTGGATGAACACCTTGATGTTCGAAGGCTTCTCGTGGCCGATCGGCACCAGCCAGTTCAGCGACCAACTGCCGCGCGCCTGGCGCGTGTAGCTGTAGCGCACCGGCTTGTTCGGCTCGACGCCGCCTTCGAGGCGGATGGTCAGGCCGTCGCTGGTGATGCTGAGGGCGTTGTCGATGGCCAGCTTGAGCGCGTCGTTGCCGCCCTCCAGGACCATGGAGTAGTGCAGCACGCCCTGGCCGTTGGTGTCGGCGATGGCCGGGTCGACGCTCATGCGGCTGGAACGCACGCCGTCCTTGAGGTCGAGCACGCAGGCTTTGGCGCATTCGTTCCAGAGGTCGAAGGCTTCCTCGGCGGCGGACGCGGACGAGCCGCCGGCGAGCAGGCCGAGGCTAGCGACCAGGGGGATCCAATGGGGTGTCAGGTGCATCGCGATGGCTCCTGTGATGGGTGAAGGATGAGGCTGATCGAGCGGTTGGTTTTTCTTGTCGGGCGAGCCGGCGGAGAGCGGCGGGGCGTCTAGGGTGAGGGATGCGGGGAGGCTGGCGGGGAGCGGAAGAGGGCTTTTATGGGATTTATGAACTGGATTGCAGAGTGGAAGAAATATCCATGGGCGAGGGGACGGAAAACGTTCCTGGGCTTCGGATGAGAGTACGTGGTCGAGGCACTGGGCGAGTGACGAGCCCCCCTCGGGATCGATCAAGGGGAGCTTGGTCGGGTTGGGATTGCAGCGGTTCCGACTATGCCTGTGCCAGCATCGCCGCGAAGCGTGCGGCGGGCCATTGCTTGCGGTCGGAGACCTGGCCATCGCCGAGTTCCATCAGGCGCAACTCGCCACTGGTCGACTCGACCACGTCGACGGAAAAGAACGGGCAATCGATACGTTGTGCCACCTGTTCCACTAGCGGCGGGACGGCATCGAGACGCCCGTGAGCGCGGCCGTGAAGAACGAAGTAGCGTTCCTCGGTTTCCGCCCGCAGCGCCTCGAACTCCCGAAGGCATACACCGCCTTCGATGGTGCCTCGATAACGCTCGATCGAATCGAGGACTTCCCGCACTTCCGCAGCATTGGTGGCCTTCGAGCCGCGCTGGGTGGTCAGGGATTTCACATGGTCCTTGACGAACCAGGCGCGCCACGGGCTTTGCGCCAGCACTGCCTCGAAGTCGGCGTTCCTGGACAGGAACAGGGTCGCCGGCGTGAGGTCCTCACAGAGCGGATACCACTCCGGCAAGTAATGGCAGTGCCGATATTGCTGTGGACTGGTCAGGGGCCGTCCGCCAGCGACGAGGATCGCGCCGTGCAGGCGAGCGTAGTTTTCCGGTGTGAGCATCCAGCCGCGATACAGCACCTTGGGGTTTGCCGGAAACTCCGGGCGGGCGCGAAAGCGTCCACTTTCCAGTTCCTCGTCGCAGAACAGCGAACAGGCCAAGCCTGCCGAACGGGCCGCGTCATATTCCTCGGCGAAGAGTTCATCGACCGCGTTGCTGCGGTCGGGGGCGGAGGGGTAAAGCAGGTGCATCGCGAACCTCGCTGGGTCGGTGGATGGTCATTCGGCGACGGCGCAACCAAGACGTACCACGAGCGTGCTGTCGGCCGCCAGTTGCGCATCCGCTGCCAGCGTTAGGGTACGGGTGCCTTCGTAGCGACCGTCGAGCAGACCTTCCTGAAGGACCTGTGCCTTCGCATTGGCATGCATGGTCAGCAGCCGATATCGCACCAGCGCCGAGGTACAGCCGCATTCGCCGGTGGAGCGCCGGGCCTCAAGGGTGAGTGGCAGGTGCAACTGGCCCTCTGCCGTGTGCGGTGCACCAAGCCGGGCGGCGAGGCAGGCGGAGAGGGCATTGTCGAGCGTCGCCGCGTCGGCGAATGGGGCGTCCAGGCAGAGGCTGCCGAGGAGCAGAGCTTTGGCGTCCATGTCGGGGTTCCGCTGAGGATGGAAAGGGCATCATGGCTGAGGCGGCTTTATTCGTCGAACGATGGCTAGCCCTGCCGGTATATCGGCCAGGACTTCATGCGCTGCGGAAACGGCCTGACCAGGTACAGCGGCTTGCAATCAAAAACGCTGGGCTCGCAATCAGCGTGGCTTTGTCCGGAAGCTCGCGAAGGGGCGGCATGGATGAATTTTGAAAGTGGGAGTTCGTTAATGAACTGAAGGTATGCGGCTTCCGTGACTGGCCGGGGTAGATGAGGTGTGCGTTCAGGAAATGACCGTTTGACGCAGGCGCGATTATAAGAGGCGAGAGAGCGCACCTTCTGGATCATCTAAACACGGGATATTGAAGTTGATTGCAGTGTATTGCCGATGCATTGGGGCTTATTGACTGGGAGAGGGTTCTCTAGGTGGGAGTCGCTCAATACATTACACTTTCAAATTAATGTAGGGGCGATCTATGGCTGTCAATGATTACGAACCTGGTTCGATGGTTATTACACATGTGCAGGGTGGTGGGCGTGACATAATCCAGTATATTCCTGCTCGATCAAGCTACGGTACTCCACCATTTGTCCCACCAGGACCAAGTCCGTATGTCGGTACTGGAATGCAGGAGTACAGGAAGCTAAGAAGTACGCTTGATAAGTCCCATTCAGAACTCAAGAAAAACCTGAAAAATGAAACCCTGAAGGAGGTTGATGAACTCAAGAGTGAAGCGGGGTTGCCAGGTAAAGCGGTCAGTGCCAATGACATCCGCGATGAAAAGAGTATCGTTGATGCACTCATGGATGCCAAAGCAGAATCGCTAAAGGCCATTGAGGATCGCCCGGCCAATCTTTATACGGCTTCAGACTTTCCTCAGAAGTCAGAGTCGATGTACCAGAGTCAGTTGCTGGCCAGCCGAAAATTCTATGGAGAGTTCCTGGATCGCCATATGAGTGAGCTGGCCAAAGCGTACAGCGCCGATATCTATAAGGCGCAAATCGCTATCTTGAAACAAACGTCTCAAGAGCTGGAGAATAAAGCCCGGTCATTGGAAGCAGAAGCCCAGCGAGCCGCTGCTGAGGTGGAGGCGGACTACAAGGCCAGGAAGGCAAATGTCGAGAAAAAAGTGCAGTCCGAGCTTGACCAGGCTGGGAATGCTTTGCCTCAACTGACCAATCCAACGCCAGAGCAGTGGCTTGAACGCGCTACTCAACTGGTTACGCAGGCGATCGCCAATAAGAAGAAATTGCAGACTGCAAACAATGCCTTGATTGCCAAGGCACCCAATGCACTGGAGAAACAAAAGGCAACCTACAACGCCGATCTCCTGGTGGATGAAATCGCCAGCCTGCAAGCCCGGCTGGACAAGCTGAACGCCGAAACGGCAAGGCGCAAGGAAATCGCTCGTCAAGCGGCGATCAGGGCTGCCAATACTTATGCCATGCCAGCCAATGGCAGCGTTGTCGCCACCGCCGCAGGCCGGGGTCTGATCCAGGTCGCACAAGGCGCCGCATCCCTTGCTCAAGCGATCTCCGATGCGATTGCCGTCCTGGGCCGGGTCCTGGCTTCAGCACCCTCGGTGATGGCCGTGGGCTTTGCCAGTCTGACCTACTCCTCCCGGACTGCCGAGCAATGGCAGGACCAAACGCCCGATAGCGTTCGTTACGCCCTGGGCATGGATGCCGCTAAATTGGGGCTTCCCCCAAGCGTAAACCTGAACGCGGTTGCAAAAGCCAGCGGTACCGTCGATCTGCCGATGCGCCTGACCAACGAGGCACGAGGCAACACGACGACCCTTTCGGTGGTCAGCACCGATGGTGTGAGCGTTCCGAAAGCCGTTCCGGTCCGGATGGCGGCCTACAATGCCACGACAGGCCTGTACGAGGTTACGGTTCCCTCTACGACCGCAGAAGCGCCGCCACTGATCCTGACCTGGACGCCGGCGAGTCCTCCAGGAAACCAGAACCCTTCGAGTACCACTCCGGTCGTACCGAAGCCGGTGCCGGTATATGAGGGAGCGACCCTTACACCGGTGAAGGCTACCCCGGAAACCTATCCTGGGGTGATTACACTACCGGAAGACCTGATCATCGGCTTCCCGGCCGACTCGGGGATCAAGCCGATCTATGTGATGTTCAGGGATCCGCGGGATGTACCTGGTGCTGCGACTGGCAAGGGACAGCCCGTCAGCGGTAATTGGCTCGGCGCCGCCTCTCAAGGTGAGGGGGCTCCAATTCCAAGCCAGATTGCGGATAAACTACGTGGTAAGACATTCAAAAACTGGCGGGACTTTCGGGAACAATTCTGGATAGCTGTGGCTAATGATCCTGAGTTAAGTAAACAGTTTAATCCTGGTAGTTTAGCTGTAATGAGAGATGGAGGTGCTCCTTATGTCAGAGAGTCAGAACAGGCTGGCGGGAGAATAAAGATCGAAATCCACCACAAGGTTCGAATAGCAGATGGAGGCGGCGTTTACAATATGGGGAACCTTGTTGCAGTAACGCCAAAACTTCATATAGAAATCCACAAGGGAGGGAAGTGATATGAAGTCCAAGATTTCCGAATATACGGAAAAAGAGTTTCTTGAGTTTGTTAAAGACATATACACAAACAATAAGAAAAAGTTCCCTACCGAGGAGTCTCATATTCAAGCCGTGCTTGAATTTAAAAAACTAACGGAACACCCAAGCGGCTCAGACCTTCTTTACTACCCCAACGAAAATAGAGAAGATAGCCCAGCTGGAGTTGTAAAGGAAGTTAAAGAATGGCGTGCTTCCAAGGGGCTTCCTGGCTTTAAGGCCGGTTAGTTGGCCATCAACAAGCCCCGTTTCGACGGGGCTTGTTCCATGTTGACGCTGCTCTATCTTGACAGTCTGTCCTGAATATTCTTGAAGACAATCACATTATGAGCCGCAACCACCGCAAAACACCCATCGTCGGGCGCACGAGCTGCCGTAGCGAGCTCTCCACGTTGGCCAGCAGCCCACCTCTCCCTACTGGAAAGTCAGGTCAATAACACTGGTGCCACGTAAGGATGGGCGTTCCTACTGGCCCCTCATACGCCAGGCTGCTACGGCAGATCGTGTCGCTAACCTCAAGGGACACAACCCGCAAGAACGCGCGTCCCTGAAAAAGCGCCTGCTGCGCAAGTGGATGAGCAAATGAGTACATCCAACATCCAGGCATTGGCCAGCACTGGGCACAGCTCGCCAAAGAAGCGGGATTCCGAGCCGACTATGACAGCACATCAACGCCAGAAACACATCTGGCCTGCGGAGTAACCCAAGAGTGGATTCGAGAACACATCGTTGCCACCAACGATATGCGCCTGTTCGGCCTGCTGCATTTGCTGGGTCAGGCATCGTTGCGCATGGAGCAAGCGTTGTGGCCGGAAGATTACGAGCGGATGACTCGTAAGGTCAAGGGAGTCCAGCGGGAAGCTGAAGGCGACAACGCCAAATCGTACATTTATGAAGAAGTCATGCAGATAAGGCAGGAGCGCTTCGATAAAGCACGACATAATTTGCAAGGGGTTTGTCATAGGTATCAAGGATCCAATTATTTTACAGTCCTGATACTAGTATTGTGGTTGTTCTCAAAGAGGATGGAATGTTTTTGTCAGGGTGGTATCTTGAGCCAGGAAGCAGACAGGAAAAAACTATTTTGAGAATTAGGTGATTTAAATGAGCATGGCACTTATTGATCTTGCAAGAAATTTTTTGGATGGATCGTTAAGCGGAAAGAGTTTCACAAAAAAATTCTTTGAAATGTGGCGTAGCGAAGGTGCGTCAGGCTTGCTGAAAAAGGATGATGATAATCTTGGCGCTTGCCTCAGGCTTATGTTTGGAATGGCAGATTGCTTCACGGATGGACCGAAGGATAATGATGGTGAGATAAATGAAGAGGAGCTAAAGCAGGAAGTTAGAGGGCTTTTGAAGAAATATAAATATATCTAGCTGATGATCCTTTATATCCGAAGATATAGATCAGGCGAAGTCAGTTTATGGGCTTCGCCTGTTTCTTAGCCAATCCATGCTTCGAGAGCAGATGTAAATCGCCGAATTGTCAGTTAGTGCGTCAGTCGCAAAATGCGTGAGTCTGCGATTTTGAATTGAAAGCCTTGTGTATTACTATCCTGCTCCGGCAACACTACCTGCCTTCCCCGACGCCTTGAGAGCTAAACCAAAAACTTCTATTCAAGGTGGTGGTGGGTTGCGGAAGCGCTGGAAGGATAAAAGGGAATATCTATAAATGGGATTCTCAGCATGGCAGTTTTGAGATGTATGACAAGAGAGGGTGGCACTTGGGAGGGTTTGATTCTAATACTGGTGCTCGCACGAAGTCTGCTGATCCAAAAAGGAGTGTAGAAACATGACTGTATTGATTTCTGGGTACCTACCATCGGGAAATGATGAGTCCTTGAAATATGAAAAAATTGTTCCTTTCGAATATATTTCGCAAGTTATGGAGGTGATGCGTTGGAAGAAGGATGAGAATATTGAGGGTGAATATCCTATTAAGAATGATGATGTTGTAAGGATTGAGGAGGTTATAGGCGAAAAGCTTCCGGTTGGATTGGAGTATTTTATTGGGGTTTACGCCTAACTATAGATTGTAGAGGAAGGCCCTGCTGTATGGGGCTTCTTTTTCAAGTTAAAAATATTCTATATGGCAATAGAGTGCTCTTCCTTGGCCTGATAGTTGTAAAGAAAGAGAGCGTTACTGGAAAAACCTAGATTTTTAGTGGTCATGAGGGAAAAGATCACTCTGTTGCTTCAAGCCCTGACTCCTTTCAGGGCGTATGACGGGGTCAGGCCCGGATCAGCGGGCGTGGGCTGTCGAGGAGTTGGGGGCAGTCGCAGAGGGGGATCCAGGTCTTGCCTTGCCAGTGCAGGGTGTCGATCTCGGCGGTTTTCCAGTGCAGCACGGCGCGCTGGGGCGTGGCGTTGGGGCGGGACTGGCTGCGCAGGCGTGGCAGCACCGAGCCGCTGACCCAACGGCGCAAACTCCGTGCCGCGCCAGGCACTGCGAGCCAGAGCAGAGCGTAGAGCCCGGACTCGCTGACCAGGCAGTCCTGGCGTGGCCCGTGGCGTTCGTCATGGAGCCAGGCGAGCCGCCACTGATCGGCATCCAGGTGCCGTTCCAGTGCATGGCAGAGGGCGAACAAGCGCTCGCGCTGCTCCGCCGTCGCCAGCGGCCACGGCGCCTCATCACACAACGCCGCCGGCGCCCGACCGCCCAGGTAACGGCCCAGCAGCCGTACCAGGTCGGAGAGCACGAACCAGCCTTCCTCATCCAGCAGCACGGCGTGCAGGACCCGATGGTGGTGGGTGAAACGGCTGGGTTGGAGGAGGGTGTCAGACATGGCGCACCTCCGGGGAGGTGGTGTTGGTGTCGTGCCGCGAGGGGATGAATGGGGTGGGTTGAAAAACGAATGGCATACGCATTTCCTCAATGGAATACACCGCTACTTTCGGGAGCGGTTTGCCGCTGGGTGGTATGCGTTCTTAGCGCCGAAGAATGATTATGGAGCGCACCGATAGCGGTCAACGGTAGGGCGAATAACTGCAAAGCAGTTATCCGCCGATTCTCTGAAGCCATTGCTTGTACATCGACTTGACGAAGTTCTTTCAATCCCCCGATGCTCGGGCGTTACAGGAAAATCCTGTGTAGTTGCGGATAACGCTTCGCGTTATTCGCCCTACCTCTTCCAGAGAAACATCCGACGCTCCGGTCCGCCCCATCAGGAGGCCGAGCGGAATCGTCGTGTAGGAGGTCGAATGCAGGGGCAAGCGCTTTGGTTACTTTCTCGGGGCTGGCCATCCTGCGAGGCCGAGAAAAAGACTTGGTAGCCGGGGTAGAGCGAGTAACGGCACAGCCGTTATCCGCCAGCAGACTCAAACCCGCTCCGCCGCTCGGACCTCCAAGGAAGGATCACCGGCCCAATCCTCGGGATAAAGCCCTTCAGCCACGGCCCGGTGGAAGGTGGAGAAGGGCCAATCCTTGACCGCCGTAACCAGCCCGTGTTTCACAGGGTTGAGATGGATGTAGTCGAAATGGCGCCGGTAGTCCGTGTCATTGCGAATCAGGTGTTCCCAGTAGCGCTGCTGCCAGATGGCGCGTTGTGCTCGCCGCCGTTGCGCGAAGGTACGTGATTCGTGGCAGGGGATGCGCCGTGCGAAGCCGGACTTGATGACCTTCCAGCGGGTGGCAAAATCGGCGTCGTCGGGCGGCAGGGTCCAGAGGCAATGCATGTGCTCCGGCAGCACGACCCAGGCATCGATGCGGAAGGGATGCCGGCGCCTGGTCTGGGCGACCACGCGGCGCAGCAGGTCGATTTCGCGGGTCAGCAGGTTGGAGCGGCGGTCATGCAGGGTGACGGTGAAGAAATAGGTGCCGCCGGGGACCCAGGTTCGTCGGTAGCTTGGCATTGGGGATCGTCCGTGTATCCAGAAGGATTTCGGAGCGTACCTTGGCCAGCTGGCGGATAACGCTGCGCGTTATTCGCCCTACGGAGATTTCAGATTGAGCGAATGGTTGGGCATGTTTTTATTTCTTGTTTTCTAGGGCTGTTTGACTCAAATAGTCTGTCGATGGTGTCTTGGGGATAGTGAGCTTGGCACATATCTTCTATTTGATTTGGTGAATTAACTTGCTGAACACCTTGGGTTTTTATTTCTCTTTAATGAAGAACCCCGCACAAGGCGGGGCTCTTTATCTCTACCACTGTCCCGAAATCCCTTTCCGGCGACAGCGTCTAACGGTCTTGACCTAAATCGAGAATCTCAATCCCAGCTCAGTGCTCCGCCCGTCTGGTACTCGATAACCCGCGTCTCGAAGAAGTTCTTCTCCTTCTTCAGGTCCATGATCTCCGACATCCACGGGAACGGATTGGTGGTCCCCGGATACTCTTCCTTCAGGCCGATCTGGGTCAGGCGCCGGTTGGCGATGAACTTCAGGTAGTCCTCCATCATCGCCGCGTTCATGCCCAGCACCCCGCGCGGCATGGTGTCGCGCGCGTATTCGATCTCCAGCTGGGTGCCCTGGAGGATCATCTGGGTCGCCTCGTCCTTCATCTGGGCGTCCCACAGGTGCGGGTTCTCGATCTTGATCTGGTTGATCACGTCGATACCGAAGTTCAGGTGCATCGACTCGTCGCGGAGGATGTACTGGAACTGCTCGGCGGTGCCGGTCATCTTGTTGCGGCGGCCCATGGAGAGGATCTGGGTGAAGCCGCAGTAGAAGAAGATGCCTTCCAGCACGCAGTAGTAGGCGATCAGGTTGCGCAGGAACTGGCGGTCGGTTTCCGGGGTGCCGGTCTGGAACATCGGGTCGGAGATCGAGCGGGTGTACTTCAGGCCCCAGGAGGCCTTCTTCGCCACGCTGGGGATCTCGTGGTACATGTTGAAGATCTCGCCCTCGTCCATGCCCAGCGACTCGATGCAGTACTGGTAGGCGTGGGTGTGGATCGCCTCTTCGAAGGCCTGGCGCAGGATGTACTGGCGGCACTCGGGGTTGGTGATCAGGCGGTACACGGCCAGCACCAGGTTGTTGGCGACCAGGGAGTCGGCGGTGGAGAAGAAGCCGAGGTTGCGCATGACGATGCGCCGCTCGTCTTCGCTGAGGCCGTCCTTGCTCTTCCACAGGGCGATGTCGGCGTTCATGTTGACTTCCTGCGGCATCCAGTGGTTGGCGCAACCATCCAGATACTTCTGCCAGGCCCAGTCGTACTTGAAGGGAACGAGCTGGTTGAGGTCGGCGCGGGCGTTGATCATCTGCTTGTCGCCGACCTGCACGCGCGCGGCGGAGCCTTCGAGGTCGTCCAGGCCTTCCTGGATGTCGAGGTCGTTCAGGGCCTTCTTGGCGCGGGCCACGGCGTCGGAGTCGTCGGCGGAAACGGCGCGCGCTTCTTCCACCGAGCCGGCGGCTTCGTCGTCCAGCTTGTCATGGCCCTGGGCAACGGCCTGGGCGGCGGCGGGCGCGGCCTTGGCTTCGGTCGGGTCTTCTTTGTCGAATTCGTCCCAGCTCAGCATCTTGCTCTCTCCTGGTCTGGCGGCCGTCTCGGCGGCCTGGATATGGGGCGTGAGGTGCACGCGAAAGCGGTGGTCCGGCACGGTCTGGCCGGGCCGTTCTTCTCCCCCGGAGGGAAGAAGGGGATTGTTCCTGGCCCTGGCGAGGGGCCTTGCGCTGCCAGCGTGGCGCTGGACGAGCGACCGTCAGGCGCCGGGCAGGCCGGACCCACACGAGGAGTCCGGCTTGCCCGGCCGCGACACGGACGCCGTTCAGCGACGCGCGATCACTGGCAGGCTTCGCAGTCGGGGTTGTCGATGCTGCATGCCTGCGGCACCGGCGCCGGCTTCGGCTCGGCGGCCGGGGCGGCTTGCAGGCCGTCGTTGCCACCGGCCGACACGGCGTTGAGCTTGCCGGTGTTGATGGTGGACTTCTCGGTGCTGGTGGCGGCCAGGGCACGGAGGTAGTAGGTGGTCTTCAGGCCGCGGAACCAGGCCATGCGGTAGGTCACGTCGAGCTTCTTGCCCGAGGCGCCGGCGATGTACAGGTTCAGCGACTGGGCCTGGTCGATCCACTTCTGGCGACGGCTGGCGGCTTCGACGATCCAGCGGGTCTCGACTTCGAACGCGGTGGCGTAGAGGTCCTTGAGGTCCTGCGGGATGCGCTCGATCTGCTGCACGGAACCGTCGTAGTACTTCAGGTCGTTGACCATGACCGGGTCCCACAGGCCGCGGGCCTTGAGGTCGCGCACCAGGTAGGGGTTGATCACGGTGAACTCGCCGGAGAGGTTCGACTTCACGTACAGGTTCTGGTAGGTCGGCTCGATCGACTGCGAGACGCCGGTGATGTTGGCGATGGTCGCGGTCGGCGCGATGGCCATGATGTTCGAGTTGCGGATGCCTTTCTGTACGCGCTCGCGCAGCGGTGCCCAGTCGAGGGTTTCCGACAGGTCGACTTCGATGTACTTGGCGCCGCGCTCTTCGATCAGCTTCTTCTCCGAGTCGATCGGCAGGATGCCTTGCGACCACAGCGAGCCCTGGAAGGTCTGGTAGGCGCCGCGCTCGTCGGCCAGGTCGCAGGAAGCCTGGATCGCGTAGTAGCTGATGGCTTCCATGGACTGGTCGGCGAAGGCGATGGCCGCGTCCGAACCGTAGGGGATGTGCTGCAGGTACAGGGCGTCCTGGAAGCCCATGATGCCCAGGCCGACCGGACGGTGCTTGAAGTTGGAGTTCTGCGCCTGCGGGACCGAGTAGTAGTTGATGTCGATGACGTTATCGAGCATGCGTACCGCGGTCTTGACGGTCTTCTCCAGCTTGGCGGTGTCCAGCTTGCCGTCGACGATGTGGTTGACCAGGTTGATCGAGCCCAGGTTGCAGACGGCGATCTCGTCCTTGTTGGTGTTCAGGGTGATCTCGGTGCAGAGGTTCGAGCTGTGCACCACGCCCACGTGCTGCTGCGGGCTGCGCAGGTTGCACGGGTCCTTGAAGGTCAGCCACGGGTGGCCGGTCTCGAACAGCATGGAGAGCATCTTGCGCCACAGGTCCTTGGCCTGGACGACCTTGTGCAGCTTCAGCTTGCCGTAGCTGGCCAGGGCCTCGTAGTACTCGTAGCGCTCCTCGAAGGCCTTGCCGTAGAGGTCGTGCAGGTCGGGGACGTCGGACGGCGAGAAGAGGGTCCAGGAGCCGTCGTCGAAGACGCGCTTCATGAACAGGTCGGGGATCCAGTTGGCGGTGTTCATGTCGTGGGTACGACGACGGTCGTCACCGGTGTTCTTGCGCAGCTCGAGGAATTCCTCGATGTCCAGGTGCCAGGTCTCCAGGTAGGCGCAGACTGCGCCCTTGCGCTTGCCGCCCTGGTTGACCGCGACCGCGGTGTCGTTGACCACTTTCAGGAAGGGCACGACGCCCTGGGACTTGCCGTTGGTGCCCTTGATGTAGGAGCCCAGCGCGCGCACCGGGGTCCAGTCGTTGCCCAGGCCGCCGGCGAATTTCGACAGCATGGCGTTGTCGTGGATGGCGCCGTAGATGCCCGACAGGTCGTCCGGCACGGTGGTCAGGTAGCAGCTGGAGAGCTGCGG
Source organism: Pseudomonas sp. 2VD (assembly GCF_005503585.1). Taxonomy (NCBI): domain Bacteria; kingdom Pseudomonadati; phylum Pseudomonadota; class Gammaproteobacteria; order Pseudomonadales; family Pseudomonadaceae; genus Pseudomonas; species Pseudomonas sp. 2VD. Next base: position 5,515 of record NZ_SCND01000084.1, on the reverse strand, counting down.
ACGCAGGGTGCCGGCGTTGAACAGGGTGGGGGTGGAACTCATGTAGTCGAAGGACGACAGCAGGTTGTAGAACTCGATGGCACGTGCCTCGCGGTCCTTCTCCTCGATGGCCAGGCCCATGGCCACGCGCATGAAGAAGATCTGCGGCAGTTCGAAGCGGATGCCGTCCTTGTGGATGAAGTAGCGGTCGTACAGGGTCTGCAGGCCGAGGTAGGTGAACTGCTGGTCGCGCTCGTGATCGATGGCCTTGCCCAGTTTCTCCAGGTCGAATTCCTTCAGCTTGGCATCGACCAGCTCGAACTCGGCGCCTTTCTCGATGTAGGCCGGCAGGGCCTTGGCGTACAGCTCGGCCATTTCGTGATGGGTGGCGCTCTCGGCCACGCCGAGGAAGCCCAGGGCTTCGGCGCGCAGGGTGTCCATCAGCAGGCGGGCGGTGACGTAGGAGTAGTTCGGCTCGCGCTCGACCAGGGTGCGCGCGGTCATCACCAGGGCGGTGTTGACGTCCTTCTCGGCGACGCCGTCGTAGAGGTTCTTCAGGGTCTCGCGCTCGATCAGCGCGCCGTCCACCTCGGCCAGGCCTTCGCAGGCTTCGCTGATGATGGTGTTCAGGCGGCCCATGTCCAGCGGCGACAGGCTGCCGTCGGCGCGGGTGATGCGGATGCTCGGGTGCGGCTGGGCGACGTCGCTGGCGGCGCCGGCGTTCTTGCGCTCGGCGGCGCGGGCTTCGCGGTAGATCACGTAGTCGCGGGCGACCTTCTGCTCGCCGGCGCGCATCAGGGCCAGTTCGACCTGGTCCTGAATCTCTTCGATGTGGATGGTGCCGCCGGACGGCATGCGGCGCTTGAAGGTAGCGGTGACCTGCTCGGTCAGGCGGCGCACAGTGTCATGGATACGCGACGAGGCGGCGGCGGTGCCGCCTTCCACGGCGAGGAACGCCTTGGTGATGGCCACGGTGATCTTGTCATCGGTGTAGGGGACTACGGTGCCGTTGCGCTTGATCACGCGCAGCTGGCCCGGCGCGGTGGCGGCCAGATCCTGCGACGAATCGGCGGCCTGCGGCGCGCTGGCCTGCGGGTTCTCGCGTGTGGTGTCGGTATGCATGGGTGGGTATCTCCACGTTCTCGTAATGGTTTTGCTAGCGGGCGCCGGGGCGCCCATTCCCTTGAATCGATAAAGAGCCGGGCAGCCGGCCTCGCGGCGGCTGCTTCATTCGAATGCTGAGGGTGGGGACTGTGCGTGCCTCCCTGGCCCTGGCGGGTTCGTGGCGTTTTGCCGTCGAACACAATACCTAGTGGTGTTGACTGTCTGTTTACAGCGTCCGTTGCAACACCCGTACCGCTTTTCCAACGTCATTGAAGGGCTCCTTGCGGTGAGCGCCGTCGATGCTTTCAGTACGTCTGGAAAATGCTTTTTTGCGGAGCCGCCGGAGCCATCAGAGTGGTCCGTGCGCGGTTGGTTCCGTTGTAGCCGTTCGTGCGCTCGAAACCCAAGATATAGGGGGTGGCGACGATGGGGATACAAGATAATGCGCTAATGGGGTGTTTGCAAGGTGACAGTCTGGGGGAAACCTGTGGATAAAGTGTGGGTCTTCTGTGCGTGAGTCCTAGGAAGCGTCCGTAGGCCGCGGCAGCGCTGGAGAATGCCATTCGTCGCCCTCGGAAAGCACCGGCGCAGACCTACTCCCCAACCTTTCGGGGCGCGCACCCTACCCACAATATGTAGTGTTTGCAAGATGTTCCTCGCGTGCTGCCGCGCGGCCCCCGTATTGGCTACAATGCGGGCCGCTCTGAGGGGGCCGCGCGGCGGCTCCGGGACCGCGATACGAGGAGGCTGTGTGGAGCAAGAAGCCTGGCGCATCCTGATCGTCGAGGACGATCGACGCCTGGCCGAGCTGACCCGGGAATACCTGGAAGGCAACGGCCTGAAGGTCGACATCGAAGCCAACGGCGCACTGGCGGCGGCGCGTATCCTCGCCGAACGCCCGGACCTGGTGGTGCTCGACCTGATGCTGCCGGGCGAGGACGGTCTGTCCATCTGCCGCCAGGTGCGTCCGCAGTTCGACGGTCCGATCCTGATGCTCACCGCGCGCACCGACGACATGGACGAGGTGCTCGGCCTGGAGATGGGCGCCGACGACTACGTGTGCAAGCCGGTGCGCCCGCGTGTGCTGCTGGCGCGCATCCGTGCCCTGTTGCGGCGCAGCGAGGCGCCGGAAGCGGGCGCCCCGGCGGCGGACAGCAAACGCCTGGCGTTCGGTCGCCTGGTGATCGACAACGCGATGCGCGAGGCCTGGCTGGACGGGACCACCATCGAGCTGACCAGCGCCGAATTCGACCTGCTCTGGCTGCTGGCGGCGAACGCCGGGCGCATTCTCTCCCGCGAGGAGATCTTCAACGCCCTGCGCGGCATCGAGTACGACGGCCAGGACCGCTCCATCGACGTGCGCATCTCGCGGATCCGCCCGAAGATCGGCGACGACCCGATGCACCCGCGGCTGATCAAGACCGTGCGCAGCAAGGGCTACCTGTTCGTCGGCGAGGGCTGAGGCGCTTTTTTCCTGCGGGCCGGGGCACGGGCGTCCCGGTCGGCCAGAATCAACAGCAGCGGACAGCGGCCGGGGGCTCGCCGATGAAATCCATCTTCCTGCGCATCTATGGCGGCATGCTCCTGGCCCTGCTGCTGGTCAGCGGCCTGGGCCTGCTCGGCCTGCACTGGATCAACGAGGTGCGCGGCGAGCACTACCGCGAGGAGCTGGCGCGCGGCACCTTCCGCCTGATGGCCGACAACCTGCAACCGATGACCGCCACCGAGCGCAAGCGCGCCCTGGCGCAGTGGAGCCGCTTGCTGGGGATTCCCCTGCAACTGCGCGGGCTGGATGAGCTGCGGATGGATGGACGCAGCCGCGCGCGCCTGATGAACGGCCAGGTGCTGGTGAAGCAGACCGCCGAGCACGCCGTCACCGTCTATACCCAGGCCAGCGCCGCCGAGAACCTGGTGCTCAGCGGCGAGGTGCAGCAGGTCAGCGAGCAACTGGCGCGGGCCACGGTCTATCTGCTGATGGACGAACTGGTGCGCTACCCGGCCAGCGAACAGCCTTACCACCTGGCGCGGATCGTCCGCGACAAGCGCTTCGGCTTCCCGGTGCACCTGCTCCAGGTCAAGGAGCTGGACCTCGACGACGACCAGCGCCGGCGGGTGGTGGAGGGCGACACGGTGATGGCGCTGGGCAAGGACGGCGACTCGATCCGCATCTTCGCCGGCATCCTCGACACGCCCTGGGTGCTGGAGCTGGGCCCACTGTTCCAGATGAACCCCTATCCGCCGCAGCTGCTGTTGCTGCTCGGCGCGCTGTGCCTGAGCTTCATCGGCCTGATCACCTACCTGCTGGTGCGTCGTCTGGAGCAGCGCCTGCGCAGCCTGGAGGCGGCCGCCACGCGGATCGCCCGCGGCAGCCTGGATACTCGCGTCGAGGTGCGCGGTGGCGACTCGGTGGGACGCCTGGGCGCGGCCTTCAACCATATGGCCGAGCACATCCACCGGCTGCTGACGGTGCAGCGCGAGATGGTTCGCGCGGTGTCCCACGAGCTGCGCACGCCGGTGGCGCGGTTGCGCTTCGGCCTGGAGATGATCGAGACCGCCGAGACCGACGGCGCCCGCCTGAAGTACCTGGAGGGCATGGACAACGATATCCAGGACCTCGACAAGCTGGTCGACGAGATGCTCACCTACGCGCGCCTGGAACAGGGCTCGCCGCCGCTGACCTACCAGCGCCTGGAGCTGGGCGTGCTGGTGCGCCAGGTGGTGGAGGAGATCGCTCCGCTGCGCCGCGAGGTGCTGGTCAGTTGCGAGGAGGGCGCGCTGGTGCCTGAGGAGCTGGGCAGTTGGATCGAGGCCGAGCCGCGCTACCTGCATCGGGCCTTGCAGAACCTGCTGACCAATGCGCTGCGGCATGCCGATCGTCGGGTCAGGATCAGCTACCGGGTCAGCCTGGAGCGTTGCCGGGTGGATGTCGAGGACGACGGGCCGGGGGTGCCGGAGGCGCAATGGGAGCGGCTCTTTACGCCATTCCTACGCCTGGACGACAGCCGGACCCGTGCTTCCGGCGGGCATGGCCTGGGACTGTCCATCGTCCGGCGGATCGTCTACTGGCATGGCGGCCGGGCCTCCATCGGCCGCAGCGAGACTCTGGGCGGCGCCTGCTTCACCCTGGCCTGGCCGCGCAAGGCAGGTCTGCGCGACCGCTGAAAAGTTGACGGAAATATGGCGGCTAGCTATCTGCAAGTGCTTGCGCAGACGTATTCCAGGCGTAGCGAAAACATATCGAAAGGCCAGTCCCGCCGGGCGTGGCGGGTATTCCGCCAGGGGCTAAAAAAGTCCTTTTCAGTTGGACTCGTTTGTTTATACTCCGGGACGCGGTGGCTAGTGGAACGCCATTCGAAATGCCCGCTCCAACGGCATTTTGCCGGGGTCGGATAACAAGAACAGCGTTGCGCAGCCGAACCGTCGAAGTCTTCCCGGATTGGGAAGGCCACTTATAAAAAATTGCAAGTTGGAGAGTGTGGTAATGGCTGATCGTGAGGTCGGAACCGTCAAGTGGTTCAATGACGCCAAAGGTTATGGATTCATTCAACGCGATAGCGGTCCGGACGTGTTCGTTCACTACCGCGCCATCCGCGGCGAGGGTCACCGCTCCCTGGTGGAAGGCCAGAAAGTGGAATTCTCGGTGATCCAGGGCCAGAAAGGCCTGCAAGCGGAAGACGTCTCCAAGGTCTGATTCCCGCAAGCAAAAGCCCGTCGCGAGACGGGCTTTTGTCATCCAGCGCATCCACCCCGCCAGGCCCCCGTTGGGTGGCCCCTCGCAGCGCGGGGTTTTCGTCGTTCAGGCGGTGCGCCAGGTAATTTCCTCGACGCCCCCGGCGTCGACCCGCAGCCAGCGGTCGGCGTCCTCTTCGCCCTGGTTTTCCTCCCAGCCGCCCGGCGCGCAGCGGATCTCCCCGCCGAGCGCGGCATGCGCGGCCCTGGCGCAGGCGAGGTCGTCGTCCCAGGGCGTGCTGTCGCTCTCCAAGAACAGGCTGTGCCACTTGCCCACCGCCTTCGGCAGCCAGGTGACGCGCACCGCGCCGTGCTCGCCGCGGGCGGTGCACTTGAGGGTCTGGCCGTGCTCCTGCCATGGGCCGCAGGGCCCCAGCGCCTGTTCCAGCCAGGCGGCGACGGCCGCGTGCTCGGCGTCTTTCAGGTAGATCTCGATATCCGGTTGGCGCATGGGGTCCTCGGGGACGGTCAGTCGCGTTGCAGCCAATCGTAGCGCACCGCCACGCTGACTTCGAAGGGTTCGGCCAGGATTCGCGCGCGGCGCTCGGGGTTGACCCGCCAGCCGTGCGGGGTCATGGCCAGGAGGTTTTCCCGCGCGTCGTAGCTGTCCAGCGCCAGGCGGAACTCGAGGGTCTCGGTGTGGCGCAGGCTCAGTTGCGCGGGCAGGCCGGCGAGGTGCTTGTCGTCGGCCTGCCCGCGCAAC
>NZ_SCND01000083.1:0-18563 GCF_005503585.1 Pseudomonas sp. 2VD | reverse complement strand
CACCGGCGCACCGAGGCCCTTGGACAGGCACACCGACACCGAGTCGAAGTGCCGGGTGATTTCGCTGGCGTCTACGCCCAGCTTCACCGCCGCGTTGTACAGGCGCGCGCCATCCAGGTGCAGGGCCAGGCCACGCGCGCGAGTGAAAGCGCGCGCCGCGGCCAGGTAGTCGAGCGGCAGCACCTTGCCCTGCATGGTGTTTTCCAGGGCCAGCAGGCGGGTCCTGGCGAAATGGAAGTCGTCGGCCTTGATCGCCGCCGCGACCTTGTCCAGGTCGAGCGATCCGTCGGCCTCGCCGTCGATCGGCTGCGGCTGGATCGAGCCCAGCACCGCGGCACCGCCGCCCTCGTATTTGTAGGTATGCGCCTGCTGGCCGACGATGTATTCGTCGCCGCGCTCGCAGTGGGCCATCAATCCGAGCAGGTTGCTCATGGTCCCGGTCGGTACGAAGAGCGCCGCGGCGAAGCCCAGGCGCGCCGCCAGTTCGGCCTCCAGGCGGTTGACCGTAGGGTCCTCGCCATAGACGTCGTCGCCCAGTTCGGCCGCGGCCATGGCTTCGCGCATGCCGGCGGTGGGCTGGGTGACGGTGTCGCTGCGCAGGTCGATGACAGGCACGGAGGGCTCCTCGGTTCGGCGGAAAAGCCCGATCCTACGGCGCTCTACCGACAGCCACAAGGGAAGTCGGGAAATCTTCCCGGCCGCAACGGAAACGGAGCGCCGAAGCGCTCCGTCATGATCGAGAGGGAAGGCCGATACGCCTCAGAGCTTGGCCGGCACCACCAGGATTCCGGCACGCAGGCCGTTCTTCACCCGTGGATTGGGGAAGATGATGCGCGCGCCGACCTCGTCCACCACCCAGCGCGTACCGCCGATATCCTCGGCCAGCAGGTAGCCCGGCGAGAGTTCGGTGAAGTTGGCCACGTCATCGTCGAGGTGCAGGCGGAAGTGGTCGCTGTGCTTGATCACCTCGCGCGACACGCTGAACAGCTTGAGGCCGTCGAGCCGGGAGCCGTCCGGCTGTTCCTCGCTGCCGTCGATCAGCAGCTCCAGGCTCCGCTCCAGGCGCTCCAGGTTGACCTCCTGGTTCTCTCCGAACGGACGTGCCTTGCCCAGTTCCAGGGTAAAGGCCTCCGCGCCGAGCTGGCCGTAGGTGTAGGCGCTGAAGGTGATGCCCGGCTTGTTCTGCAACAGCACCGCCTCGATGCCGGCGTCGCGCAGGCGGGCCAGTTCGCTGCGGGAATGCTCGCGGCCCTCGGCCCAGGGGTAGAGGGCGAACTGCTCGATCTTCGAGCCGCGGATCGCGGTATGCAGGTCGTAGTGCAGGTGGACTCGCTCGGTCTTGCTGAAGAACACCTGGGCCAGGCGCTCCAGCTCGGCGGCACGGAAGGCCTCGTTGCCGCTGCCCTCCTCGTGGCGACCGTTGAACAGGCGGTTCATGTCCTGTTCGACGTAGCGCTCGCCGCGGCGGATGGCCTCGGGATTGCCGAACAGGAAGAGGACCCTGGCGGCAGGCTTGAGGGTGCCCGCGGCGACCTTGCGGATCAGCCGTTCGAGCAGTTCGATGGGCGCGGTCTCGTTGCCGTGGATACCGGCCGAGAGCAACAGGTCGACGCCGTTGTCGCGGGCGCCGATCGGCGTGACTTCCAGCGCGCCCTCGGCCAGCCAGTGCAGGCGGGTGCCGTCGGCGGTGAGCTGGATCTTCTCGGTCGGCTCGCGGCCGGCCAGGGTCAAGTCGAGCAGTTTGCCGAGGGCGAGCATGGGATGTCCTCAGTCAGTGGGTGTGGTCGCAGCCGCAGTCGGGGCCGTGCTCGTGGTCGTCGCCCTCTTCGATCGGCTCCATCTCCAGTTGCAGGCTGACCAGGTTGGTCGCCATCGGCCGCAGCAGCAGGTTGGTGTATTCGGTATCGCCGTCTTCGACGTCGACGCCGATCAGCAACTGGCCGTTGCCGGCTTGCTGGACCCACACTTCCTTGCCCTGCCAGACCACGGCGAAACGGGTGCAGGAAGTTTCCAGCTGGGTGCCGTCGGTATCTTCGAGGATCAGTTGCAGGCTATCGGACATGGTGGCGAGGCTCTCAATCGAGTTGGAAGGAATAAACCGAGCCCAGTTTAAGGATCTGCGTCAGTTCATCCAATGCCGTCCGGCACTCCAGCAGCAGTTGCGGGTCGGCCAGGTCGGTTTCGCTCAGGCGGTCGCGGTAGTGCCGGTCGACCCAGGCTACCAGCGTGTCGTACAGGCCGGCGCTCATGATCACCCCCGGATTCACCGCCGCCAGCTCCCGCTCCTGCAGCGCCACGCGCAAGCGCAGGCAGGCCGGGCCGCCGCCGTTCTGCATGCTCTGCTTGAGGTCGAAGACCTTCACTTCGCGGATCGGGCCGTCGTCGCCGGTGAGCTGGTCCAGGTAGTTCCAGACCCGCGGGTTGTTCCGACACTCCTCCGGTACCACCAGCAGCATCGAACCGTCGGCCTTCGACAGCAGTTGGCTGTTGAACAGATAGGACTTCACCGCGTCCTCCACCGCGACCTGGTCGCGCGGCACGCAGATGGCGCGGAAGCGGCCGCCGCGGCGGCCAAGCTTGTCGTGCAGTTCGGCAAGGACCTTCTCGGTATCGAGGAAGGCGTCCTCGTGATGGAACAGCACCTCGCCATTGCCCACCGAGATCACATCGTTGTGGAACACGCCCTGGTCGATTACCGCCGGGTTCTGTTGAGCGTAGACCACTCCGGCCTCGCTCAGCCCGTGCAGGCGCGCGACCGCCTGGCAGGCTTCCAGGGTCTGGCGCGCCGGATAGCGTTGCGGCGCCGGGAAGCGACTGTCGAAGGCGCTGCGACCGAAGACGAAGAACTCCACGCCGGCATCGCCATAGTCCTTGCAGAAGCGCGTGTGGTTGGCCGCGCCTTCGTCGCCGAACTGGCTCACCGCCGGCAGCGCCGCGTGATGGGCGAAATGCCGCTCGTCGTTGAACATCGCCGCCAGCACGCGGCTGGTGGTGGGATGCTCGATGGATCGGTGGAACTTGCAGTTCAGGTTGGCCGCGGTGAAATGCACGCGGCCGTCGGCGGTGTCGGCGCTCGGGCTGACCGTGGCGGCATTGGCGGTCCACATGCTCGACGCCGAACTGCAGGCGGCGAGGAGAGGCATCGCTTCCTTCGCCGCGCGGCGGATCACCTCCTCGTCGCTGCCGGAGAAGCCCAGGCTACGTAGCGCAGCGGTATCCGGGCGGGCTTGCGGGGCGAGCACCCCCTGCTTGAAACCCATCTCCATCAACGCCTTCATCTTCGCCAGGCCCTGCTTCGCCGCTTCCTTCGGGTTGGACACCGCCTGGCTGTTGCTTTGCGAAGCGACATTGCCGTAGGACAGGCCGCCGTAGTTGTGGGTCGGGCCGACCAGGCCGTCGAAATTCACTTCATGGGCATTCATAGGCTGATCCCGGGAGTCAGGGTGGCAGGAAGGGACACGCTGGGGCTTTCCAGCGAGGCGACCGGATAGGCGCAGTAATCGGCGGCGTAGTAGGCGCTCGGCCGGTGGTTGCCGGACGCGCCGATACCGCCGAACGGCGCGCTGCTGGCGGCGCCGGTGAGCTGCTTGTTCCAGTTGACGATGCCGGCGCGGCTTTCCACGAGGAACTGCTCGAAACGCTCGCGGGAATCCGACAGCAGCCCGGCGGCCAGGCCGTACTGGGTGGCGTTGGCTTCACGGATCGCCGCAGCGAAATCGGAGTAGCGGATCACTTGCAACAACGGCCCGAAGAACTCTTCGTCCGGTCGCTCGGCCACCGCGCTGACGTCGAGGATGCCCGGGGTCAGCAGGGCGGCGCCGTCGATCGGCTGGGTCATCGCCAGCAGCGGCTGTGCGCCCTTGCCGATCAAATGCTCCTGGGCCTTGAGCAGGTGCTCGGCGGCGCTCAGCGAAATCACCGCGCCCATGAACGGCGCCGGCTGTTCGTCGAAGCGGCCGACCCGCAGGGTAGCGCTGACCGCCACCAGGCGCGCCAGCAGTGCGTCGCCCCAGGCGCCCTGCGGCACCAGCAGGCGGCGGGCGCAGGTGCAGCGCTGGCCGGCGGAGATGAAGGCGGACTGGATGATGGTGTAGACGGCGGCGTCGAGGTCGGCGACCTCCTCCACCACCAGCGGGTTGTTGCCGCCCATCTCCAGCGCCAGGATTTTCTGCGGCTGGCCGCCGAACTGGCTGTGCAGCAGGTTGCCGGTGCGACTGGAGCCGGTGAAGAACAGACCGTCGAGCCCACGGTGGGCGGCCAGCGCGACGCCGGTTTCGCGACCGCCCTGGACCAGGTTGAGCACGCCGGCCGGCAGGCCGGCCTCGATCCAGGCCTTGAGCGTCAGCTCGGCGACCTTCGGGGTCAGCTCGCTGGGCTTGAACACCACGCAGTTACCGGCCAGCAGCGCCGGGACGATATGCCCGTTGGGCAGGTGGCCGGGGAAATTGTAGGGACCGAATACCGCCACCACGCCATGCGGCTTGTGCCGCAGCACGGCGGTGGCGTCGGCCAGCGGACCGGACTTCTCGCCGGTGCGCTCGCGGAACGCCTGCACCGAGATCGCCACCTTGTTGACCATGCTGGTCACTTCGGTGGCCGACTCCCACAGCGGCTTGCCGGTTTCCTCGCCGATCGCCCGGGCCAGCTCGTCGGCGCGGGACTTGAGGGTCGCAGCGAAGCGCTCGAGCAACTCGATGCGCTGCTCCAGCGGGCGCCGCGCCCAGGCCGGGAAGGCCTCGCGGGCGGCACGCACGGCGGCATCGACCTGGGCGGCGTCAGCGCCGCGCCCGGACCAGACCACGCCCTGGCCAACCGGGTCGAGGGACTCCAGGGTCTCGCCCTGGCCCGCCAGCCACTGGCCGGCAATGTAATGGGTACTCATCATCGACTCCTCGGGCGCCCTCGCCGGGACGCCTCCATCAGGCTTTCAAGCGCGCTTCTGCGCCGACAGCGGCACCGCGCGTACCGAGGCGCCGGCCGACAGGCGCAGGCGCTTGGCGGTCAGCGGATCGACCACCAGGGTGCCGGCGGCGGCCCGCGCCGGCGCGGCGGTGATGCGACAGTCTTCGCGCTTGCGGTTGTGGATCAGGTAGGGCTCGGCGTCGTCGCCGGGAGTGCCCACCGCCAGCACCAGGTTCTGGCTCTCGGCGATGGCGCGGATCTTGTCGGTCTCGGCCTCGATCGCCGGGCCGGCGTCGAAGATGTCGACGTAGCCCTGGTAGCTGAAGCCCTCGGCCTTGAGCATGGCCAACGCCGGCTCGGTGTTCGGATGGACGCGGCCAATCACCCCGCGCGCCTCCTCGGAGAGGAAGCAGGTGTAGAGCGGGAACTTCGGCATCAGCTCGGCGATGAAGGCCTTGTTGCCGACCCCGGTGAGGTAGTCGGCCTGGGAGAATTCCATCTTGAAGAAGTGCCGGCCGAGGCTTTCCCAGAATGGCGAACGCCCCTCCTCGTCGGACATGCCGCGCATCTCGGCGATCAGCTTGTCGCCGAACAGGTGGCGGAATTCGGCGATGAACAGGAAGCGCGCGCGCGACAGCAGCTTGCCGTTGAGGCCGCTGCGGTGGTCGGCGTGGAGGAACAGCGAGCACAGCTCGGAATTGCCGGTCAGGTCGTTGGCCAGGAACAGCGTGGGGATCTCGCGATGGATGTTGAGTTCCTGCGAGGCGCTCACGGTGAGGCCGACCCGGTAGTTGTACCAGGGTTCGCGAAGCCCTACCGCTCCGGCGATGGCGGAGATGCCGACGACCTTGCCGGCGTCGTCCTCGAGGACGAACAGGTAGTCGGCGTCGCCGCGTTCGGCCTCGCCACGGAAGGCCTTCTCGGCCCAACTGACGCGATGCTGCAGGCGCTGCTCGTTGGCCGGCAGGGTGGTCAGGCCGGTGCCGGTGCTGCGCGCCAGCTCGATCAGGGCCGGCAGGTCGGCGCTGGTAACAGGACGTACGATCATGACTGGCTCCTTCAGACCGCTACCAGGCGCACGCTGGCGCCTTCGCCGACGCCCAGGGCCTCGGCGGCTTCAACACTCAGGGCCACCGGCTTGCCGGGCGCCCAGTCCAGGTCCAGCACGACCGCGCGGAAGTCCTGCAACTGGCCGTTGGTGACCAGGTATGGACGCCCGCTCTTCGGCGCCTCGCCGATCTTCACCGGAACCACCCGGCTCTGGGCGATCGAGCGAATCCCCGAGGTGCGCGCGTGCAGGGTCGGGCCGCCATCGAAGATGTCGATGTAGTTGTCGGTCTCGAAGCCTTCGCGCATCAGGATGTCGAAGGTGATCTGCGCTCGCGGGTGAACCTGGCCCATGGATTCCTGGGCGGCATCCGGCAACAGCGGCACGTAGATCGGATAGTGCGGCATCAGTTCGGCGAGGAAGGTGCGGCTCTTCAGCCCGGAGAGCTTTTCCGCCTCGATGTAGTTCAGGTCGAAGAAGTTGCGCCCGACCGCGTTCCAGAACGGCGATTCGCCCTGCTCGTCGCTGTAGCCGACGATCTCCACCACCACCGCGTCGGCGAAGCGCTCCGGATGGCTGGCCATGAACAGCAGGCGACCGCGCGAGTTGAGTTCGGCATAGACGCTCTGCACCAGGTCGCGCTGTACGTAGAAACTGGTCAGCAGGCTGTTGCCGGTAAGGTCGTGGCACAGCGAGAGGACATGGATCTTGTTGTGGATCGACAGCGAGCGCGAGGCGTGCACGAAGGTTTCGTTGCGGAAGCTGTAGAACGGTTCCGAGAACCCGGCCGAGGCGACGATCGCCGAGCAGCCGACCAGCTCGCCGCTGGCGCTGTCCTCGAGGACGAAGAAATAGCTTTCCTCGCCGTTGTAGCTTACCTCCGCGGCGAACGAGGCCTCGGAAGCGAGGATCTTGTCGCGCAGGCGTTCGGCGTCATCCGGCAAGGACGTGACGCCTACCGGGCTGTCCGCCGCCAGACGCTGCACCTGTGGCAGGTCGGCCGCTTGGGCGGGGCGCATCACCAACATGGCGTCACTCCTTTCTCAGACAACGATGATTGCCGCATCCATGCGCGGGACCGCGGCACCTTCCTGTGCCACGGTTTCGAACGTCCAGCAGGGAAGATCCCGCGCCACGCACGGCGGCACGGTTCCCGGCTCCGTCGCGGGCCGCTCCGGGATGTCGCATCGGGTGCCCCGGCCTGCGCCGGGGCCCCGTGGGTTCGCTCAGCCGCGGACCAGCTTGGCCACGGCGCGCTCGAAGCGCTCCAGGCCTTCGTCGATCTCGGCGTCGTCGATCACCAGGCTCGGCGCGAAGCGCACCACGTCCGGGCTGGCCTGGAGCACCATGACCGCCTCTTTCTCGGCGGCGTTGAGCACATCCCTGGCCTTGCCCTTCCACTCGTCGGTCAGCGCTGCGCCGATCAGCAGGCCCATGCCGCGAATCTCGCCGAAGATGCCGTACTCCTGGCCGATCTTCTGCAGGCGGGACTTGAAGCGCTCATGCTTGGCCTTCACGCCATCCAGCACTTCCGGGGTATTGATCACGTCCAGCGCCGCCTCGGCCACCGCCGAGGCCAGCGGGTTGCCGCCGTAGGTGGTGCCGTGGGTGCCGACCGACAGGTGCTTGGCGATCTCGCCGGTGGTCAGCATCGCACCGATAGGGAAGCCGCCGCCCAGGCTCTTGGCGCTGGAGAGGATGTCCGGGACCACGCCGTAGTGCATGTAGGCGAACAGCTCGCCGACCCGGCCCATGCCGCTCTGGACCTCGTCGAAGACCAGCAGCGCGTTGTGCTCGTCGCACAGCTTGCGCGCCCCTTCCAAGTAGGCCTGCTGCGCCGGCAGCACGCCGCCCTCGCCCTGGATCGGTTCCAGCACCACGGCGCAGGTCTTGTCGGAGATCGCCGCCTTCAGCGCTTCCAGGTCGTTGTAGGGAACGTGGGTGATACCCTCGAACTTGGGCCCGAAGCCATCGGAATACTTCGGCTGGCCGCCGACGTTGACGGTGAACAGGGTGCGCCCGTGGAAGCTGTTGCTGGCGGCGATGATCTCGTACTTCTGCGGGCCGTAGACATCGTTGGCGTAGCGGCGAGCCAGCTTGAAGGCCGCCTCGTTGGCCTCGGCGCCGGAGTTGGCGAGGAACACCCGCTCGGCGAAGGTGGCGTCCACCAGCTTGCGCGCCAGGCGCAGGGCCGGCTCGTTGGTGAAGACGTTGGAAACGTGCCAGATGCGCTGGGCCTGCTCGGTGAGCGCCTTGACCAGCGCCGGATGCGCGTGGCCCAGGGAGGTCACGGCGATGCCGCCGGCGAAATCGATCAGTTCGCGGCCGCTCTGGTCCCAGACGCGCGATCCCTCGCCTCGCACCGGGATGAAGGCGGCGGGGGCGTAGTTGGGGACCATATACCGGTCGAAATCGGCACGTTCTACCTGCGCATGGGGAGCGGACATCGGTGTTTCTCCTGCCTGAAGGCGGCTATCGATGAAAGGATTGTAGGGATTGGGACCGGGCCGGCATTGCCGCCATGCGACAACTTGTTATAGCGCCAACCCGGGAATTTCCGCGGCTTTCGGAAATGCGACAGAAAGCATCGGGAAGGCGCAGTGTAAACGCGCGATGCACTCGGGTGCATACTTCTTCTACGCCGCCCCGCGGGCGGGAACAGCAGGGAAACAAGCCATGCCCATCGAGGGAATCGACTACCGTCTCGTCTTCGCCTCCGACGTCAATCCGCGCGACGGCCTCGGCCTGGAGTGCTGGCGCGGCGAACAGCCGCTGTTCGAGGTATTTCGCGACGACGCCGGCCGGCGTTTCGTGGTCAACCTGTTCGCCAGCGACGTTCCGCTGGAACTGCTGGAGGCGATCATTCCGACGGCCCGTCGCGAACTCGGCGACTTCCCGAGGCGATCCGCCTCCCGGGGCGTCGCAAAGCCCGGCTGAAACCGCCGCGCCGTTGGCGATCAGCCGCGTTCGACGGGAGTGAAGGTCGTCTCGAAGGCGCTGCCGCCGCGCCGCTGGTTGCGGTCCTCGCGCGGAGTGACGCCGAAGAAGTTGCGGTAGGCGCTGGAGAAATGCGGCCCGGAAGAGAAACCGCAGGACAGGCCGATCTGGATGATCGACTTGCTGGTCTGCATCAGCATCTGCCGCGCGCGGTTCAGGCGCAGCTCCAGGTAGTACTGGCTGGGTACGCGGTTCAGGTATTGCTTGAAGATCCGTTCCAACTGGCGCCGCGAAACACACACATGCTGGGCGATCTCGTCGGTGGTCAGTGGCTCCTCGATATTGGCTTCCATCAGCAGTACCGCCTGGGTCAGCTTCGGATGGCTGGAGCCGAGGCGATTCTTCAGCGGGATGCGCTGGCGCTCGTTGCCTTCGCGAATGCGCTCCACCACCAGCTCTTCCGAGACCGCGCCGGCCAGTTCAGCGCCATGGTCGCGGGACAGCAGCGCCAGCAGCAGGTCGAGTACCGCCATGCCGCCGCAGGCGGTCATGCGGTCGCGATCCCACTCGAACAGGTGGTTGGTGGCGATGACCTTGGGGAAGCGCTCGGTGAAGTCATCGTGCCAACGCCAGTGCACCGCGGCGCGATAACCGTCGAGCAGGCCGAGCTGGGCCAGCGGGTAGATGCCGGCGGACAGCGCGCCGATCGCCGCTCCCGAACGCGCCAGTTGCTTGAGCGCCAGGCCCAGCGCTGGCGACACCGCCGCCGGCGCCTCGTCGGCGACCAGGAACAGCCGCGAGCATTGCTCCAGCCTGCCGTTCCAGGCCGTTCCCGGCAGGCGCCAGCCCTCCTCTTCGGCCGGCGCTTCGGCGAGCAGGAACAGCGGCTCGTAGAGCGCCTCGGGGTGCAACCGCCGGGCCGCCCGCAGGGCTTCCTCGGCAAGCGATAGCGTCAGCGCGCGGGTGGCGGGCCAGAGGAGGAAACCGATGCGTTGGGGTTGGACAGTCATGGGAGCAGCTTAGCCGGCCTCTGCGATGAATGTTACTTGAGGCTGCCGGAGAGGAACTGCTTGAGGCGGTCCGACTGCGGGTTGGCGAGGACTTCCTTCGGGCAGCCGTGTTCCTCGACCAGGCCCTTGTGCAGGAACACCAACTGGTTCGACACCTCGCGGGCGAAACCCATCTCGTGGGTCACCACCACCATGGTGCGACCTTCCTGCGCCAGGTCCTGCATGACCTTCAGCACTTCGCCCACCAGTTCGGGGTCGAGCGCCGAGGTCGGCTCGTCGAACAGCATCACTTCCGGCTCCACCGCCAGCGCCCGGGCGATCGCCACGCGCTGCTGCTCGCCGCCGCTCATGTGCGCCGGGTAGGCGTCCTTGCGGTGCGCCACGCCGACCTTGGCCAGGTAGTGCTCGGCCTTCTCGATGGCTTCCTTCTTCGACACGCCGAGCACATGCACGGGCGCCTCGATGACGTTCTCCAGGGCGCTCATGTGCGACCACAGATTGAAATGCTGGAACACCATCGACAGGCGCGAGCGCATGCGCTGCAACTGGCGGGAGTCGGCGGCCTTCAGCGCGCCGTCGCGGCCGGGCACCAGCTTCAGCTCCTCGCCGTTGAGCAGGATCTTGCCGGCGTGCGGCTGTTCCAGCAGGTTGATGCAGCGCAGGAAGGTGCTCTTGCCGGAACCGCTCGAGCCGATGATGCTGATCACGTCGCCCGCTTTCGCCGCCAGCGAGACGCCCTTGAGCACCTCGTGGCTACCGTAGCGCTTGTGCAGGTCTTGGACTTCCAGTTTGTACATGTGTGTGTTCTCGGCTAATCAGTCGCTGAGCAAGCGTCCCTGACGGATCGGTTGACGACCGGCCACCTTGGCCAGCCAGAGTCCCGGCTGCGCGTAGCGCATCCGTTCGATGGCGAAAAGCACGCCGGAAACTCCGGCGCACACGGTGCTGGCACGGTCGGCCAGGGGATCGATGACCTGGAACAGCGGTTCGCCCGCCTCCACCCATTCGCCCGGCCGGCGCAGGAAACTCACCACGCCGGTATGCGGGGCGTGGACGTATTCGGTGCCTTCGAAGGGCAAGCCTTCGCAGCAGGCTTCGGGCGCCGCCGGCCATTCGCCCTCGACGAAGCCCTGCTCGGCGAGGAAGGCCAGGATCGCCGCGGCGTTGCCCTCGGCCTGCTGCGCCGTGGTATCGGCCTGGCCGCCGAGTTCGACGGTGGTCGCCAGGCAGGCCAGCGGCAGCTCGGCGCGCGGATACAGGCGCGACAGGCGCAGCCACGGCACCGAGCAGGCCTCGTCGAAGGAACCGCCGCCGGACTCCTCGGCGAGCAGCCCGACGGCGGCGCCCAAGCGCGCGGCCAGGGAGGCGAAGGTGGGCCATTGTTGCGGCAGGGTATAGAGATGGATGGCGGCCTCGAAGTCGCAATGCAGGTCGAGCACCAGGTCGGCGTCGCAGGCGTGGCGATAGAGCAGGCGCTGCATGCCCTCCAGTTCCGAGGTCGCCGGCGGCAGGGCGTCCAGCGCCGCGCGCAGGGCCTGGCGGACCAGCGCGACATTGGCCGCCGGATCGCTGCCGAGGCGCTCGCCGACGCTGTCGATCACCGCGTCCAGCAGGTCGGGGAAATCGCGGTTGAAGTTGCGCCCGCTGCTCATTTCGAAGCGCCCCTGGTGCAGCGCCTGGATCATCTGCCCGAGACCGACCGGATTGGCCACCGGCACCAGCTCGACGGTACCGCGCAGGCGGCCTTCCGCCTCCAGCAGGCGCAACCGCTGCTTCAGCTCCCAGGCGGTGCGCATGCCCGGCAGCTCGTCGGCGTGCAGGCTGGACTGGATGTAGACCTTGCGCGCGCCGCAGCCGAAGCGGAACACGCTCAGGCGCTTCTCGCTTCCCAGGGTGCTCCACGGCAGCAGGTGGTCGATACGCTCCATGCGGTCCTCCGGATCAGGATTTGCGCGGCGCCAGGTAGGCCAGCCAGCGGCGCTCGGCAAGCTTGAACAGGCGCACCAGGATGAAGGTCAGGCACAGGTAGAACAGGCCGGCGGTGATGAACGCTTCGAACGGCAGGTAGTACTGCGAATAGACGGTTCGCGCGGCGCCGGTGATGTCCACCAGGGTGACGATGGACGCCAGGCTGGTGGTCTGCAGCATCATGATCACTTCGTTGCTGTACTGCGGCAGCGCACGCCGCAGTGCCGATGGCAGGAGGATGCGGCGGTACATCTTCAGGCGCGACATGCCCATCGCCTTGGCCGCCTCGATCTCGCCATGGGGCGTGGCCTTCAGGCTGCCGGCGAGGATCTCGGCGGTGTAGGCGCTGGTGTTGATGGCGAACGCCAGGCAGGCGCAGAAGGACGCGTTCGACAGCCAGGGCCACAGCGCGCTCTCGCGCACCGCGTCGAACTGCGCCAGGCCGTAGTAGATCAGGAACAGCTGGACCAGCATCGGCGTGCCGCGGATCACGTAGGTGTAGAGCCAGGCCGGGAAGTTCACCAGCGGCTGCTTGGAGACCCGCATCAGCGCCAGCGGCACCGCCAGCAGCAGGCCGATCAGCAGGGAGATCGAGAGCAGCTTGAGGGTGACCAGCAGGCCGTCGAAATAGAGCGGAAGGCTGTCCCAGATGACGGAGAAATCGAAGATCACGATAGGGCCCCTTGACTCACAGTTCCGCGGTTTTCACGCCGACCGAATAGCGGCGTTCGAGCAGGCGCAGCAACAGCAGCGACACGCTGGTCACCAGCAGGTACAGGCCGGCCACGGCGAGGTAGTAGGTGAACGGCTCGCGGGTCGCATCGGAGGCCTGCTTGGCCTTGAACATCATGTCCTGCAGGCCGACCACGGAAATCAGCGCGGTGGCCTTGACCAGCACCAGCCAGTTGTTGGTGAAGCCGGGGATCGCCAGGCGGATCATCTGCGGCACCTGGATGCGGAAGAACACCTGGCGGTGGCTCATGCCGTAGGCGTAGCCGGCCTCGCCCTGGCCCTTGGGAATCGCCATGAAGGCGCCGCGGAAGGTTTCCGAGAGATAGGCGCCGAAGATGAAGCCGAGGGTGCCGACGCCGGACACGAAGGGATTCAGGTCGATGTAGTCGTCGTAGCCGAGTTGCGGGGCGACCCAGTTCAGCAGGCCCTGGCCGCCGTAGAAGATCAGGAGGATCAGCACCAGGTCGGGGATGCCGCGCACTACCGTGGCGTACAGGTCGCCGCACCAGGCCAGCCAGCGCACCGGCGACAGGCGGAAGGCCGCGCCCAGCAGGCCGAGGACGATGGCCAGGAGCATGGAAAGCAGGGCCAGCTGGAGAGTCAGCCAGGCGCCATCGACGATGGTCGCACCGTAGCCAGTGATCATCAAAACGGTACCTCTATGCAGCTAATGCAGCGCTAAAGCAGTGGCGTCCACTCAATAAAAAAGTGGCACAAACAGCGCGAGGCGTCGCGGACGTTTGTGCCACCTCTGACGGATAGCGTCAGTTCGAACCGTAGACGTCGAAGCTGAAGTACTTGTCCTGGATCTGCTTGTACTTGCCGTTGGCGCGCAGCGCGTCGATGGCCGCGTTGAACTTGCCGGCCAGCTCGCTATCGCCCTTGCGCACGGCGATGCCGACGCCTTCGCCGAAGTACTTGGCATCGGTCAGTTGCGGACCGACGAAGGCGTAGCCCTTGCCGGCATCGGTCTTGAGGAAGCCATCTTCGAGGTTCACCGAATCGGCGACCACCGCGTCGAGGCGACCGGCCACCAGGTCCATGTTGGCTTCCTGCTGGGAGTTGTAGCGCACCACTTCGACGCCGGCCGGGGTCAGTTCGGCGGAGGCGTAGCGGTCGGCGGTACTGCCACGCAGCACGCCGGCCTTCTTGCCCTTCAGGTCGGCCTTGGGATCGTTGAGGCTGGCGCCTTCCTTCATCACGAAGCGCGCCGGGGTGTTGTAGTACTTGTTGGTGAAGTCGACCGAACGCTTGCGCTCGTCGGTGATGGTCATCGACGAGAGGATCGCATCGATCTTGCGCACCTTGAGTGCCGGGATCAGGCCGTCGAACTCCTGCTCGACCCACTTGCACTGCACCTTCATCTCTTCGCAGAGGGCATTGCCGATATCCACGTCGAAGCCTGCCAACTGGCCGTCCGGGGTCTTCAGCGAGAACGGCGGATAGGCCGCCTCGATGCCGATGCGCACCGGCTTGTCGGCGGCGAAAGTGGGCAGGGAGAGCACGGACAGCGCCAGGGCGCCGAGAAGTGCGAGCTTCTTCATCTGGAACTCCTTCGAAGGGGATGGCATCGATTGGCAGGAGAAATAGAACCTTGCCCAGGCTGCCGACGGATATGCGTGATCACCGGCTCTTGCGCATGGCGCCTTCTCGTGGACAGGGCGCCAGCTGGGGTGAGCGGCATTCTAGCGACAGGCCGAAAGTGGTTATTTCTTCAATGCGACAACTAATTATAAAAGCACCGAAGAGGGCATTCGGCGATATTGACAGGCAGCGACATTTGTGCCCGGAAAGCGCGAAGTGTAATCAATGAGTAAAGCAAATCTCAAGCCATAAATTGCCAATTCCTTCTCCTTCAATGGCTTGGCCGCTACGACTCGCCTCGACTGCTACCCCGTGTCGCACCTTGGCTGTGCGTAGCGTTTCCTCTCGCCCCAATTATGCGCAGGCGCGCATCACCGAAGTGTTACCGCCGCCCCATTCCCGGCGCGAGCCCATTCGAAACGCCCTCCTCCTCGGCCCCCGCCAAATGAAAGACCCCGCGCGGCTCGCACCGCGCGGGGTCGTTTCGGATCAGGCGGAAGTCAGGCGGCCTGCATCGAGCGATGGGTCTCGATCAGGTGCTGGACCACGCCCGGGTCGGCAAGGGTGGAGATGTCGCCGAGGGTGTCGTACTCGGCCGCGGCGATCTTGCGCAGGATGCGCCGCATGATCTTGCCCGAACGGGTCTTCGGCAGTCCCGGCGCCCACTGGATCACATCCGGCGTGGCGATCGGACCGATCTCGCGGCGGACCCATTGCTTCAGCTCCTGGCGCAGCGCCTCGCTCGGCTCGACCCCGGAGTTGAGGGTGACGTAGACATAGATGCCCTGCCCCTTGATGTCGTGCTGCATGCCGACCACCGCCGCCTCGGCGACCTTCGGGTGGGCGACCATCGCGCTTTCCACCTCGGCGGTGCCCATGCGGTGGCCGGAGACGTTGAGCACATCGTCGACCCGCCCGGTGATCCAGTAGTAGCCGTCCTCGTCGCGGCGCGCGCCGTCGCCGGTGAAGTACATGCCCTTGAAGGTCTTGAAGTAGGTGTCGACGAAGCGGTCATGGTCGCCGAACAGGGTCCGCGCCTGGCCCGGCCAGGAGTCGAGGATCACCAGGTTGCCCTCGGCGGCGCCCTCGATCAGGTTGCCGAGGTTGTCCACCAGTGCCGGGACCACGCCGAAGAACGGCTTGGCCGCGGAGCCCGGCTTCATCGCGTGGGCGCCCGGCAGCGGGGTCATCAGGCAGGCGCCGGTCTCGGTCTGCCACCAGGTGTCGACGATCGGGCAGCGCGACTGGCCGACCGTCTCGTAGTACCACTGCCAGGCTTCCGGGTTGATCGGCTCGCCCACCGAACCGAGCAGACGCAGGCTGGAACCGTCGGCACCGGCCACCGCCGCCTTGCCTTCGGCCATCATCGCGCGGATCGCGGTCGGCGCGGTGTAGAGGATGTTGACCTTGTGCTTGTCGATGATCTTCGCCACGCGGGTCACGTCGGGGTAGTTCGGTACGCCCTCGAACAGAATGGTGGTGGCGCCGTTGGCCAACGGGCCATAGACGATGTAGGTGTGGCCGGTGACCCAGCCGATGTCGGCGGTGCACCAGTAGACTTCGCCCGGACGGTAGTCGAAGACCCGCTCGTGGGTCAGCGAGGCGTACACCAGGTAGCCGCCGGTGGTATGCAGCACGCCCTTCGGCTTGCCGGTGGAGCCGGAGGTGTAGAGGATGAACAGCGGGTCCTCGGCGCCCATTTCCTTGGGCGCGCAAGTGCTGCCGGCAACCTTCATCAGGTCGTCGTACCAGACGTCGCGGTGCTGGTTCCACTTGATCTCGGCGCCGGTACGCTTGCAGACGATGATCTTCTGCACGCTGGAGGTTTCCGGGTTGGTCAGGGCGTCGTCGACGTTGGCCTTCAGCGGAGTACGCTTGCCGCCGCGCACGCCTTCGTCGGCGGTGATCACCACCTTCGACTTGCAATCGATGATGCGTCCGGCCAGGGCCTCGGGGGAGAAGCCGCCGAAGACCACCGAGTGGATCGCGCCGATGCGGGTGCAGGCGAGCATGGCGACCACGGCCTCGGGGATCATCGGCATGTAGATGGTCACTACGTCGCCGCGGTGCACGTCCTGCCCGCGCAGGGCGTTGGCGAACTTGCAGACCTGCTCGTGGAGCTGGCGGTAGGTGATTTCCTGGTGGTCGGCGGGATCGTCGCCTTCCCAGATGATCGCCACCTGGTCGCCGCGTTCGGCGAGGTGACGGTCGAGGCAGTTGTGCGACACGTTGAGGGTGCCGTCGGCGAACCACTTGATGTCCACGTGATGGTCGTCGAAGGAGGTCTGCTTGACCTTCTCGAACGGCTTGATCCAGTCGATCCGCTGGGCCTGCTCGCGCCAGAAGCCGTCGGGGTTGACGACGGACTGCTGGTACATCGTCTTGTAGGTGGCTTCGTCGGTGAAGGTCCGTGCCACCGCTTCCGGGTGCACGGGGTACAGGGATGCCGCAGACATGGCTTTAACCTCGGTACGTGAGTGTTGTTTTTGTTGTGCCCAGTTGTAGCGAGCGCACACCCCACGAACCATACGACCATGGTCTTACCACTGCGCGACAGCGCCGATCGTAGCTATAAGCCGCGCCGATCGTAGCCTTGCGCCGGGCGGCGGAGCGCGTCTCGCGCCCCGCCGCCGCGACCTCAACTCATGCCCAGCAGGCCCGGCAGCCACAGCGAGATCAACGGCACGTAGGTCACCAGGATCAGGAACAGCAGCAGGATCATCAGCCACGGCAGCGCCGCGCGGATGGTCGCCCCCAGCGGCATGCCAGTGACCGCCGAGGTGACGAACAGGTTGAGGCCCACTGGCGGGTGTACCAGGCCGATCTCCATGTTCACCACCATGACGATACCCAGGTGGATCGGATCGATGCCCAGCTTCATGGCGATGGGGAAGAAGATCGGCGCCAGGATCAGCACGATCGCCGAGGGCTCCATGAAGCTGCCGGCGACCAGCAGCACCACGTTGACCATCAGCAGGAAGCCGATCGGGGTCAGGCCTTCCTGCACCACCCATTCGGTGATCTGCTGGGGGATCTGCTCGGTGGTCAACACATGGGCGAAGAGCATGGCGTTGGCGATGATGAACATCAGCATGATGCTCAGCCGCCCCGACTCCAGCAGCACCTTGGGACAGTCGCGCAGGCGCATGTCCTTGTACACGAACAGCGCGACGAAGGCCGAGTACACCGCCGCCACCGCCGCCGCCTCGGTGGGGGTGAACAGCCCGGAATAGATGCCGCCGAGGATGATCACCAGCAGCAACAGGCCCCAGCCTGCACGGCGTGCGGCGGCCAGCCACTCGCGGAAGCTGGCGCGCGGCTGCGCCGGCAGCTTCTTGACCCGTGCGACGATGTAGATCACCACCATCAGGATCACCCCGAGCAACAACCCCGGAACCACCCCGGCGACGAACAGCTTGCCCACCGAGGTCTCGGTGGCGGCGGCGTAGACCACCATCACGATCGATGGCGGGATGAGGATGCCCAGGGTCCCGGCATTGCAGATGATCCCCGCGCCGAAGGCGCGCGGATAGCCGGAGCGGACCATGCCGGCCACGGCGATCGAGCCGACCGCCGCCACTGTCGCCGGCGACGAACCGGACAGCGCGGCGAACAGCATGCAGGCGAGCACCGCAGCGATCGCCAGGCCGCCGCGGATATGCCCGACGCAGGCATTGGCGAAGTCGATCAGGCGCCGCGCCACGCCACCGGTGGTCATGAACGCGCCGGAGAGCAGGAAGAACGGGATCGCCAGCAGGGTGTAGGCCTCGGAGGTCTCGAACAGCTTGATCGCCAGCGAGCGCACCGAATCCGGGCTGAACAGCAGGATCGTCAGGGCGCCGGACAGCCCCAGGGAGATGGCGATGGGCACGCCGATGAACATGAACAGGAACAGCAGCAGGAACAGGATCAGCACGGTCATGGACGGTTCTCCCCGGCCTCTTCGCCGGCCAGTTTGGAGGCCTCGGCGGCCTCGTCGGCGAGGCCCAGCCCGAGCTGGCGACCGCGCAACAGGTTGACGAGGATTTCCAGGTAGCGCAGCAGCACCAGGCCGAAGCCGACCGGCACCACCACCGCGATGTAGGCCTGGAGGATGCCGAAGTGGTCGAGGTCCTCGGCGCCGATGCCGGCGACCAACAGGGTCTTCACCCAGTCGTAGCTGGCGACCATGAACAGCCCGGCGTAGCCCAGGCAGCAGAGGCAGGCGAGTATCCCGATCAGGCGCTGCAAGGGACGCGGCGCCAGGCGCACCAGGGCATCCACCCCGAGGTGGCCGGCGGTGCGTACGCCGTAGGCGATGCCGAGGAAGATCAGCCAGCCGAACAGCGCCTTGGTCAGCGCGTTGCTCCAGGACATGTCCTGGGCTACCCCGAGGATCGCGT
>NZ_SCND01000082.1:0-18690 GCF_005503585.1 Pseudomonas sp. 2VD | reverse complement strand
GTCCAGCAAGACCGCCTGCAGATCCGCGCCGAGCACGGTCTCCACCGCCAGCTCCCAACCCGGCTCGACACGCAAGCCTTCGGCGAGGCGCGGACGTTGTTCCAGGCCCTGCTCGCGCAACCACTCCCAGGCGCCCTGTCCGGGATCGAGAGCGGCCTGCTGCAGGGCCTCCAGCGAAGCGATGCGCCCGTTCAGGCGCTGCAACTCGCCCTGCGCCTGGTGCTGTTCGGCGGCCAGCTGCTGCAATTCCTGGCGCAATTGTTCGAGTCGCTCGGCTTGGCCCTGCTCCTGCAATTGCAGTTCTTCCAGGGCCAGTTCGGCGATCGCCACCTGTTCGTTGAGTTCGAGGATCGCCGCGTCCTCGGGGTCGGCCGCCAACTGGCCACGCTCCTCCTGCAGGCGCCGCTCGCGATCCTGCAGGCGCTCCAGGCTCTGCTCCAGGTGCTGGATGCGCGACTGCTGCACCTCGGCCTGGCGGCGGGGTTCGGCGCTCTGCTGGTTGAAGGCATCCCACTGCTGCTGCCAGGCCTGCATGCCCTGCTCGGCCTGTTCCAGGGCGATGCCCGCTTCTTCCGCGGCGGCCGCGCTGAATTCCTGTTCCGGTGCGAGCATGGCCATTTCCTCGGCCAGGGTCGCGAGCAAGGTACGGTCGTGCCCGAGGTGCGATTCGGTTTCCTGGCGGGTCCGTTCGGCTTCGCGCAAGTCGTCCTGCAACTGGCGCTGGCGCTGCTGGCCATGCTGGATGCTCTGCTCGACCCGGGCGATGTCGCCGCCGACCGAATAGAAGCGCGCCTGCACCTGGTTGAAGCGTTCGGACAACTCGTGATGGCCGTCGCGCAGCCGTTCGATGCCGGCATCGGCACCACGCTGCTCGGCCACCAGGGCCTCGAAGGCGATCTCCTGGTCGCCGATGACCCGCTCGCGCTGACCGACCTGCTCGTTCAGGTCGCGCCAGCGCACGGCACCCAGCTGGGCCTTGAGCTGGCGCTCCTCGGCCTTGTGTTCCTGGTATTTTTCCGCCGACTGGGCCTGCCGGTGCAGGCGTTCCAGTTGCCGCCCCAGCTCTTCGCGCAGGTCGGTGAGGCGTGCCAGGTTTTCCTGGGTCCGACGGATGCGGCTTTCGGTTTCGCGGCGGCGCTCCTTGTACTTGGAAATGCCCGCGGCTTCCTCGATGAAGTTGCGCAGGTCTTCCGGACGCGCCTCGATCAGCTTGGAGATCATGCCCTGTTCGATGATCGAGTAGCTGCGCGGCCCCAGGCCGGTGCCGAGGAAGATGTCGGTGATGTCGCGCCGCCGGCACTTGGTGCCGTTGAGGAAATAGGTGTTCTGCCCGTCCCGCGAGACCCGTCGGCGAATGGATATCTCGGCGTACTGGGCGTATTCGCCCACCAGGGTGGTCTCGGCGTTGTCGAAGATCAGCTCGATGCTCGCCTGGCTCACCGGCTTGCGGGTATTCGAGCCGTTGAAGATGACATCGGTCATCGACTCGCCGCGCAGGTTCTTCGCCGAGCTTTCGCCCATCACCCAGCGCACCGCGTCGATGATGTTCGACTTGCCGCAGCCGTTCGGCCCTACCACTGCCGCCATGTTGCTGGGGAAGTTCACCGTGGTCGGATCGACGAAGGACTTGAACCCCGCCAGCTTGATGCTCTTCAGGCGCATGCGTGCGCTCCCGCCAGGGTCGCCATCAGCGTTCGGCGAGCGCGGCCAGCACCAGCTGGCAGTTGTGGCGGCCGTATTCCAGCAGGACCTCGCGGATCCTCGCCTCGTCACGGGCGATCACCGCTTGCAGGAGCTGGGCGAAACTGCCGAGGAACTGGTTCATTTCCGCCTTGCGCCGCTCCAGCGCCAGGTGGTAGGCACGACTCACCGCTGGCAGCAGGTTTTCGACGGTCTCCTGCAGGTAGGGATTGTTCGCGAAAGGAAAGGCCGCGCGCATGATGTCGAAACTGGCCTCGACGAAGCCGTCGATATCGCTTTGCGCCAGGTTGTTCAGCAGGCGCTGCTGGATGGCCAGGAACGGTGCCAGCTCGGCTTCGCTGCGCCAGCGCCGGGCGACGCTTTCCGCCAGCAGGATGTAGAGCTGCACGATCAGCGCGTAGAGGCTTTCCACATGTTGCGGGGACAGTTCGGACACCTGGGCGCCGCGGCGCGGCAGGATGTTCACCAGGTGGCGGCGTTCGAGAATCAGCAGCGCCTCGCGGACCGAGCCGCGACTGACGTTGAGGGTCTGGGTGACCTTCTGCTCCTGGATACGTTCCCGTTCCTTGAGTTCTCCCCGGATGATGCGTTCCGCGAGGTGGTGGGCGATCTGCTCTGCCAGGCTGTCCGGGGCCTTGAACGTCATGGTGATCCTTTTATCCAGGGGCGCGTTTTCCGGGGGTATATGGATGGGAAGTGTAACACAGGGCGTTACCCCGTCGGCTTCCCGGCGAAGCGGCGGACAGAACGAAGGTTGGGATGGGGCAGGCCGGCCAAGGGAGGACAATTGTCAGACAATCTAACAAGATAAATACGAGGACTTCCCATGTTTGCCTCGCTTTCCTCTGCTTGGATGCTGCGTCTGAAAAAGTACGGCTACTGGATCTGGCTGATCGCGGTGCTCGGCATTCCGCTCAGCTACTGGTGGTCGCTCGGTAGTGACTATCCCAACGCCTGGCCCTGGCTGGTGATCAGCGTGGTGTTCGGGCTGATCCCGATCCTCGATGCCATCGTCGGCCGCGATCCGGCCAACCCCGAGGAAGCCAGCGAAGTGCCGGAGATGGAAGCACAGGGCTACTACCGCGTACTGTCCCTGGCCACCGTCCCGCTGTTGCTGGGCATGCTCGTCTGGTCCGGCTGGATCCTCGCCCACGAGACCCGCTGGGACTGGGTCGGCCAACTGGGCTGGATCCTGTCGGTGGGCACCGTGATGGGCGCCATCGGCATCACCGTCTCCCACGAACTGATCCACAAGGACCCGCAACTGGAACAGAACGCCGGCGGCCTGCTGCTGGCGGCGGTGTGCTATGCCGGCTTCAAGGTCGAACACGTGCGCGGCCACCATGTACACGTCTCGACCCCGGAAGATGCCTCGTCCTCGCGCTACGGCCAGAGCCTCTACTCGTTCCTCCCGCACGCCTACAAGCACAACTTCCTCAACGCCTGGCGCCTGGAGGCCGAGCGCCTGAAGCGCAAGGGCCTGCCGGCCCTGCACTGGCGCAACGAGCTGATCTGGTGGTACGCCATCAGCGCCCTCTTCCTGCTCGGCTTCAGCCTGGCCTTCGGCTGGCTGGGAGCGATCTTCTTCCTCGGCCAGTCGGTGATGGCCTTCACCCTGCTGGAGATCGTCAACTACGTCGAGCACTACGGCCTGCATCGGCGGCGTCTGGACAACGGCCGCTACGAACGCACCACGCCGGAACACTCGTGGAACAGCAATTTCCTCCTGACCAACCTGTTCCTTTTCCACCTGCAGCGCCATTCCGACCACCATGCCTACGCCAAGCGCCGCTACCAGGTGCTGCGCCACTACGACAGCAGCCCGCAACTGCCCAACGGCTACGCCGGGATGATCGTCCTCGCCCTGTTCCCGCCGCTCTGGCGCGCGGTGATGGACCCGAAGGTGCGCGCCTACTATGCCGGCGAGGAATACCAGCTTACCGACACCCAGCGCATCTGAGCGTCCCGCCCCTGGGAAACGGCACCTTCGGGTGCCGTTTTCGTTTATGGGGAAACTGACTGACCTACAGGTCAAAAAATTATTTGACTCAAAAGTCAGTTTTTTCTAGATTCGCCTCCATAGCTCCTACCGTGGAGCCCTGTGCGGAAACCGCCCCACTCCGGCCGGTTCTCCTGCAAGGCCTAGAATTCAATAACAAGAACCCGCCTGGAGGCACGCCTTGATCAGGTTCCTGCTCAACCGGGAGATCCGCGTCGAAGAACGCCTGGACCCCAACCTCACCGTCCTCGACTACCTGCGCCGGCACCTCGGCAAGACCGGCACCAAGGAAGGCTGCGCCTCCGGCGATTGCGGCGCCTGCACCGTGGTGGTCGGCGAACTGGTCACCGGCGAGGATGGTGCCGAACGCATCCGCTATCGCAGCCTGAACTCCTGCCTGACCTTCGTTTCCGCCCTTCACGGCAAGCAATTGATCACCGTCGAGGACCTCAAGCACCAGGACCGTCTGCACGACGTGCAGCAGGCGATGGTCGACTGCCATGGCTCGCAGTGCGGGTTCTGCACGCCGGGCTTCGTCATGTCGCTGTTCGCCCTGCAGAAGAACAGCGCCGGCGCCGATCCGGCCAAGGCCCACGAGGCGCTCGCCGGCAACCTCTGCCGCTGCACCGGCTACCGGCCGATCCTCGACGCCGCCGAGCAGGCCTGCTGCCACAAGCGCGCAGACCAGTTCGACGCCCGGGAAGCCGCCACCATCGAGCAATTGCGCGCCATCGCTCCGCGCGAAACCGCCGAGCTGAACAGCGGTGACCGGCGCTGCCTGCTGCCGCTCACCGTCGCCGACCTGGCCGACCTCTACGGCGCCAATCCGCAGGCACGCCTGCTGGCCGGCGGCACCGACCTGGCGCTGGAGGTCACCCAGTTCCATCGCGAACTGCCGGTGATGATCTATGTCGGCCACATCCGCGAAATGAAACGCATCGAAGTGGGCGTCAACTGCCTGGAAATCGGCGCCGCCACCCCGCTGACCGACTGCTACCAGGCGCTGGCCGCGGACTACCCGGACTTCGGCG
Source organism: Pseudomonas sp. 2VD (assembly GCF_005503585.1). Classification (NCBI taxonomy): domain Bacteria; kingdom Pseudomonadati; phylum Pseudomonadota; class Gammaproteobacteria; order Pseudomonadales; family Pseudomonadaceae; genus Pseudomonas; species Pseudomonas sp. 2VD. The sequence continues at coordinate 13,959 of NZ_SCND01000082.1, read as the reverse complement.
AATTGCTGCAGCGTTTCGCGTCCCTGCAGATCCGCAACCAGGGCACCCTCGGCGGCAATATCGGCAACGCCTCGCCGATCGGCGACGCCCCGCCGCTGCTGATCGCCCTCGGCGCGAAGATCGTCCTGCGCCGCGGCGAACGGCGCCGCGAGCTGCCGCTGGAGGAGTACTTCCTCGACTACAAGGTCACCGCCCGCGAAGAAGGCGAGTTCATCGAGAAGATCCTCGTCCCGCGTGCCCGGCCCAGCCAGGCGTTCAAGGCCTACAAGGTCTCCAAGCGCATCGACGACGATATTTCCGCGGTCTGCGCCGCCATCAGCCTCGACCTGGAAGATGGCCGGATCGCCCGCGCCAGGGTCGCCTTCGGCGGCATGGCGGCGATTCCCAAGCGCGCCGCCGCCTGCGAAGCGGCGCTGCAAGGCGCGCGCCTGGAAGCCGCCAGCTTCGAACGCGCCGCCGCCGCCCTGGCGAACGACTTCACCCCGCTCAGCGACTTCCGCGCGAGCAAGGAATATCGCCTGCTGACCGCGCAGAACCTGCTGCGCAAATGCTTCCTGGAGCTGCACGCTCCCGCCGTCGAAACCCGGGTGACCGCCTATGTCTAACCATCGCAAGCCGCACAAGAGCCAGGAAGAGCTGGCCGACCTGTTCCGCGCCGAGCTGACCACCGGAGTCGGCCGCAGCGTCAAGCACGAAAGCGCCCCCAAGCACGTCAGCGGCGAGGCGATCTACATCGACGATCGCCTGGAGTTTCCCAACCAGTTGCACGTCTATGCGCGCCTGAGCGAGCGCGCCCACGCCCGCATCACCCGCCTCGACGTGACGCCCTGCTACCAGTTCCCCGGCGTCGCCATCGCCCTCACCGCCGCCGACGTTCCCGGCCAGCTGGACATCGGCCCGGTGGTGGCCGGCGACCCGCTGCTGGCCGATGGCAAGGTGGAGTATGTCGGACAGATGGTCCTGGCGGTCGCCGCCGACAGCCTGGAAACCGCGCGCAAGGCGGCCATGGCGGCGATCGTCGAGTACGAAGACCTGGAACCGGTGCTCGACGTGGTCGAGGCCCTGCGCAAGCGCCATTTCGTCCTCGACAGCCACCAGCACCGCATCGGCGATTCCGCCGCCGCGCTGGCCGGCGCGCCGCATCGCCTGCAAGGCACGCTGCACATCGGCGGCCAGGAGCATTTCTACCTGGAGACGCAGATTTCCTCGGTAATGCCCAGCGAAGACGGCGGCATGATCGTCTATTGCTCGACGCAGAACCCCACCGAAGTGCAGAAGCTGGTGGCCGAGGTCCTCGGGGTTTCCTTCAACCGCATCGTCATCGACATGCGCCGCATGGGCGGCGGCTTCGGCGGCAAGGAAACCCAGGCCGCGGCGCCGGCCTGCCTGTGCGCGGTGGTCGCCTACCACACCGGGCGTCCGGCGAAGATGCGCCTGCCGCGCATGGAGGACATGCAGATCACCGGCAAGCGTCACCCGTTCTACGTCGAATACGACGTCGGCTTCGACGACGATGGCCGCCTGCACGGCATCCAGATCGACCTGGCCGGCAATTGCGGCTATTCGCCGGACCTCTCCGGCTCGATCGTCGACCGCGCCATGTTCCACTCGGACAACGCCTACTTCCTCGGCAACGCCACCATCAACGGCCACCGTTGCAAGACCAACACCGCCTCGAACACCGCCTACCGCGGTTTCGGCGGGCCCCAGGGAATGGTCGCCATCGAGGAGATCATGGACGCCGTGGCCCGCAGCCTCGGCAAGGATCCGCTGGAGGTGCGCAAGCTCAACTACTACGGCAAGGACGAGCGCAACGTCACCCATTACCACCAGACCGTCGAGCACAACCTGCTGGCGGAGATGACCGCCGAGCTGGAAGCGAGCAGCGAGTACGCCCGCCGCCGCGAGGAAATCCGTGCCTTCAATGCCGCCAGCCCGGTCCTGAAGAAAGGCCTGGCGCTGACCCCGGTGAAGTTCGGCATTTCGTTCACCGCGACCTTCCTCAACCAGGCAGGTGCGCTGATCCACATCTATACCGACGGCAGCATCCACCTGAACCATGGCGGCACCGAAATGGGCCAGGGCCTCAACACCAAGGTCGCCCAGGTGGTCGCCGAGGTCTTCCAGGTCGACGTGGAGCGCATCCAGATCACCGCCACCAATACCGACAAGGTGCCCAACACCTCGCCCACCGCCGCCTCCTCGGGCACCGACCTGAACGGCAAGGCCGCGCAGAATGCCGCCGAAACCATCAAGCGGCGCCTGGTGGAGTTCGCCGCGCGGCACTGGAAGGTCAGCGAGGAAGACGTCGAGTTCCGCAACAACCAGGTGCGTATCCGCGAGCTGATCCTGCCGTTCGAGGAACTGGTCCAGCAGGCCTACTTCGGCCAGGTCTCGTTGTCCAGCACCGGCTTCTACCGCACGCCGAAGATCTTCTACGACCGCGAGCAGGCCCGTGGCCGGCCCTTCTATTATTTTGCCTACGGCGCCGCCTGCTCGGAGGTGATAGTCGATACCCTCACCGGCGAATACCGCATGCTGCGCACCGACATCCTGCATGACGTCGGCGACTCGCTGAACCCGGCCATCGACATCGGCCAGGTTGAAGGCGGCTTCGTCCAGGGCATGGGCTGGCTGACCATGGAGGAACTGGTCTGGAACGCCAAGGGCAAGCTGATGACCAGCGGCCCGGCCAGCTACAAGATTCCCGCCGTCGCCGACATGCCGCTGGACCTGCGGGTGAAACTGCTGGAGAACCGCAAGAATCCGGAGCAGACCGTGTTCCATTCCAAGGCCGTGGGCGAGCCGCCGTTCATGCTCGGCATCTCGGTCTGGTGCGCGATCAAGGACGCCGTGGCCAGCCTCGCCGACTACCGCGCGCAACCCGCCATCGACGCGCCGGCGACGCCCGAGCGGGTGCTCTGGGGCGTGGAACAGATGCGCCGGCTGAAGGCCGCCCAGGCGCAAGCGGCGGACGCCGCGGTCGAACCGGCCTGAACCGCCGCGATCGTGAGGATGACGAGATGAACTGGATCAGCGCCCTGGCCGAGTTGCAGCGTAGCGGCGAACCTTGCGTCCTGGTGACCATCATCGAGGAGCGCGGCTCGACCCCGCGCAACGCCGGCTCGAAGATGGTGGTCAGCGCCGAGCAGCTCTACGACACCATCGGCGGCGGCCACCTGGAATACAGGGCCCAGGCCATTGCCCGGGAAATGCTCGCCGCGCGGACCCAGGACACCCGCCTGGAGCGCTTCAGCCTGGGCGCCAGTCTCGGCCAGTGCTGCGGCGGCGCCACGGTGCTGCTGTTCGAGCCGATGGGCCAGCCGCAGGCACACATCGCCGTGTTCGGCGCGGGCCACGTCGGTCGCGCCCTGGTACCCTTGCTCGCCAGCCTGCCCTGCCGGGTGCGCTGGATCGATTCGCGGGAACACGAATTTCCCGCGCTCCTGCCCGACGGCGTGGAAAAAGTGGTGAACGACGAAGTGCTCGACGAGGTCGAGCGGATGCCGCCCGGCAGCCACTTCATCGTCATGACCCACAATCACCCGCTGGACCTGGAGCTTACCGCGGCGATCCTGGCGCGCAACGACTTCGCCTACTTCGGCCTGATCGGCTCGAAGACCAAGCGCGTTAAGTTCGAGCACCGCCTGCGCGAACGTGGCGTCGACGCCGAACGCCTGCAACGGATGCGCTGCCCGATGGGCCTGGAGCAGGTGAAAGGCAAGCTGCCGGCGGAGATCGCCATCTCCATCGCCGGCGAGGTGATCGCCACCTACAACGCCGCCTTCGGCCTGGAACGCAAGCAGGGGCCGTCGAGCGTCACCCGGCTGACCCCGGAGTCGCGCCGCGCCCACGAATCCTGAGCGGCCCCCCGCTCCCCCGCGTCCGCCGCCAGGCGGCGGACCTCCCACGAACCTTTTTTCGAGACTGCCATGACCCGCAACGCCAAAGCCTACCGCGCCGCCATCCTGCACAGCATCGCCGACCCCGCGGAGGTCGGCGTCGAACGCTCCTACGAATACTTCGAGGACGGCCTGTTGCTGGTGGAGGACGGCAAGGTCGCTCGCCTCGGTGACGCCGAAACCCTGCTCGGCGAGATCGGCGAGGTCGAGGTCTTCGAGTACCGCGACGCGCTGATCACCCCCGGCTTCATCGATACCCACATCCATTTCCCGCAGACCGGGATGATCGCCTCCTACGGCGAACAACTGCTGGACTGGCTGAACACCTATACCTTCCCCACCGAGCGCCAATTCGGTGACCAGGCCCATGCCGACCAGGTCGCCGAAATCTTCCTGCAGGAACTGCTGCGCAACGGCACCACCACCGCGCTGGTCTTCGGCAGCGTGCACCGGCAATCGGTGGAATCGCTGTTCGAGGCCGCCCGGCGCCTGGACCTGCGCCTGATCGCCGGCAAGGTGATGATGGACCGCAACGCGCCGGACTACCTGACCGACACCGCCGAGAGCAGCTACCGCGACAGCAAGGCGCTGATCGAGCGCTGGCACGGCCAGGGCCGTCTGCTCTACGCGGTGACCCCGCGCTTCGCCCCGACCAGCACCGCGGAACAGCTGGACATGGCGGCGCGGCTGCTGCGCGAGCATCCCGGCGTATACCTGCACACCCACCTGTCGGAGAACCTCAAGGAAATCGAGTGGGTGAAGGAGCTGTTCCCCGAGCGCAGCGGCTACCTGGACGTCTACGACCACCACGGCCTGCTCGGGCCGCGCTCGGTGTTCGCCCATGGCGTGCACCTGTGCGACGGCGAATGCCAGCGCCTGGCGGAGACTGGCTCGGCAGTGGCGTTCTGCCCGACCTCCAACCTGTTCCTCGGCAGCGGTCTGTTCGACCTGCCGAAGCTGGAGCGCTACAAGGTCAAGGTCGGCCTCGGCACCGATGTCGGCGCCGGCACCAGCTTCTCCCAGTTGCAGTCCCTGAACGAGGCGTACAAGGTCATGCAGTTGCAGGGCGCCCGCCTCGATCCGTTCAAGTCGCTCTACCTCGCCACCCTCGGCGGCGCCCGTGCGCTGGAGCTGGACGACCGGATCGGCAGCTTCGCCACCGGCAACGAGGCGGACTTCGTGGTCCTCGACTACCACGCCACCCCGCTGCTCTCCTACCGCCTGAGCCAGGCCGGCAGCCTGGCCGAACGGCTGTTCGCGCTGACCATCCTCGGCGACGACCGCACGGTGAAGGAAACCTTCGCCGCCGGTCGCTCGGTGCATCGCCGCGACTGACTCCCGGCGGAAACGAAAAAGCCCCGCATCGCGGGGCTTTTTCATGCTTCGGATCAGGCCGCCGAGTCGCTGTCGGCCTTGGCCCGGCGTGGCTTCTTCTTGCCGCCGAGGAGGTGCGAGAACACCGCGTGCAGGTCGCCGGAAGCGTTGTCGCTCTCCAGGTTGAGCTTGCTGTCGATATGCTCCATGTGGTGCATCATCAGGGTCACTGCGCGCTCCTTGTCGCCCTTCTCGATGGCGTCGAGGATCTCGTTGTGCTCGTCGAACGAGCAGTGCGAGCGACCGCCGCTTTCGTACTGGGCGATGATCAGCGAGGTCTGCGACACCAGGCTGCGCTGGAAACTCACCAGAGGAGCGTTGCGCGCCATCTCGGCGAGCTTCAGGTGGAACTCGCCGGACAGGCGGATGCCGGCGCCCCGGTCGCCACGGGCGAAGCTGGATTGTTCCTGCACCACCATCTCGCGCAACTCGGCCAGGCGCTCGGCGGTGGCGTTGTCGGTGGCCAGTTCGGTGATGGCGCGCTCGACGGTGCGGCGGGCGAAAAGGATCTGCCGGGCCTCGTCGATGCTCGGGCTGGCGACCACCGCGCCGCGGTTCGGCCGTAACAGCACCACCTGCTCGTGGGCCAGGCGCGAGAGGGCGCGGCGAATGATGGTGCGGCTGACGCCGAATATCTCGCCGAGCGCTTCCTCGCTCAGCTTGGTGCCGGGGGCCAGGCGTTGTTCGAGGATGGCGTCGAAGATGTGGGCGTAGACGATCTCGTCCTGGGTACCGCTGCGGGCAGCCTTGCCGGTGCGCGGCGGCTTCCTGATGTGTTGCAACTGATCGGTCATCGGTCTCGAACCTTGTGCGTCCGGCTTGTGGCCTGGGCTGATCCTCGCTCACGGGCGTGGGTGAGGCACGCCGGCGGCTGATAGCGAAATAGTGTACACAAGCAGCGGCATCCGGCGCACCACCCCTTTCCGCCCCTCGTTCCGAGCGCGCGGCACCGCCCGGAAGGACGCGTGACGGAAAGCTGATAAAAATGTGGCGAAACACCCTCAAACATTCTTTGACCTTTTTGTATACAAAGGCATAATCGCTCGCACGAGTTCTTGACCCAAAGGTCAGAAAATCGTGCCCTCACATCACCTTCGAGCCGCGTCAGGGACCTGGTAACCAACCGGCCCGCAGGACCTAACAACAAGAGCGATGAGGAGTACCTGCTGTGGAAAGCACCAAACAAGAAGAACAAGGGATCTACGCTGCGACACCGCCCGCCACCGGCCTGCTCGAACGCCTGTTCAAGCTCCGCCAGCATGGTACGACGGTCAGGACCGAGCTGGCGGCCGGGCTGACCACCTTCATCACCATGGCCTACATCATCTTCGTCAATCCCAACATCATGGCCGACGCCGGCATCGACCACGGCGCGGCGTTCGTCGCCACGTGCCTGGCGGCCGCCCTCGGCTGCTTCCTGATGGGCTTGTACGCCAACTGGCCGGTGGGCCTGGCGCCGGGAATGGGGCTGAACGCCTTCTTCACCTACACCGTGGTCGGCACCATGGGCTACAGCTGGCAGATCGCCCTCGGCGCGGTGTTCATCTCCGGGGTGATGTTCATGCTGCTGACCTTCTCCCGGGTCCGCGAATGGCTGCTCAACAGCATCCCCCGCAGCCTCAGGTTCGCCATGGGCGCGGGTGTCGGCCTGTTCCTCGGCCTGATCGGCCTGAAGACCGCCGGCATCGTGGTGGCCAGCCCGGCGACCCTGATCAAGCTCGGCCACCTCACCTCGCCCGGCCCGCTGCTGGCGGCACTGTGCTTCCTGATGATCGCCGTGCTCGAGTACCGCCGGGTGTTCGGCGGCATCCTCATCAGCATCCTCAGCGTCACCCTGGTCGGCTGGGCCCTCGGCCTGGTGCAGTACGGCGGGGTGTTCTCGGCGCCGCCGAGCCTGGCGCCGACCTTCCTGGCGATGGACATCGCCGGCGCGTTCAACGTCACCATGATCAGCGTGATCCTGGCCTTCCTCTTCGTGCACATGTTCGATACCGCCGGCACTCTCATGGGCGTCGCCCAGCGCGCGCACCTGGTGAAGGAGGACGGACGTATCGAGAACCTGTCGAAGGCGATGAAGGCCGACAGCGCCTCCAGCGTGTTCGGCGGCATGCTCGGTGTCCCGCCGGTGACCAGTTACGTGGAGAGCGCCGCGGGCGTGGCCGCCGGCGGACGTACCGGGCTCACCGCGGTGGTGGTTGGCGTGCTGTTCGTCGCCGCGATGTTCTTCGCCCCGCTGGCCGGGATGATCCCCGCCTTCGCCACCGCCGGCGCGCTGATCTACGTGGCCATGCTGATGATGGGCGGGATGGCGCACATCGACTGGGACGAGCACACCGAGACCATCCCGGCGATCGTCACGGTGATCATGATGCCGCTGACCTTCTCGGTGGCCGACGGCATCGCCCTGGGCTTCATCACCTACGTCGCGATGAAGGTCCTCACCGGCAAGCACCGCGAAGTCTCGGCCAGCCTCTATGCCTTGTTCGTGATCTTCGTCGCCAAGTTCATCTTCCTCTGACCCGCCCGGGTGGCGGATGGCCGCACGCGGCTATCCGCCTCGTACCTGTCGTTGCCCCGCAGGGCTCGCGACGCACAGCCTCATCCGTCGCCCATTCACACCTTGCGCCGCATCGTCCTGCCCCCCCCCGCAGATGGCGGATAACCGGCAACCCTCGGCGCCTTCCCCGCGAACGAAAAAAGGCCCGCTCGACGGCGGGCCAGGGAAAAGGACTCAGGGAGTCAATGTTTCGTGGCACGCACCTAGCTGCCGCGATAGGTCGAATAGCTGTAGGGCGAGATCAGCAGCGGCACATGGTAGTGATCGTCGGCGGAGGCGATGCCGAAACGCAGCACCACCTGGTCGAGGAATGCCGGCTCCGGCAATTGCACGCCGCGGGCGCGATAGTAGTCGCCGGCGTTGAACACCAGTTGATAGACCCCGGGACGGAAGTCCTCGCCTTGCAGCACCGGCTGGTCGCAGCGGCCGTCGTGGTTGGTCAGGGTGGTGGCGATCAGTTCCAGTTGCTGGCCTTCTACCCGGTACAGCTCGATCTTGATGCCATGGCCGGGGCAGCCATGTGCGGAATCCAGTACATGCGTGGTCAAACGTCCCATGGGTTGCGGGCGCCCGCTGGCGGACACCACTCCTCCTCTTGCCTTCGTTCGATGGGGATCGCTCCGGGACCTGCCCGGCGCCGCTCGCTTGCAGCCCGCCAGGGAGCCGCTTGCGAAGCAATATAAGTTATCTTTCGATGAATTGTATACAAAAAACACCGCCGCAACCGAAAATGCGGCAGCCACCCAGAAAACGGGCATTCCTTCCACAAGCCCCACCCTGCAGGGCCTCATTCTTCGCTAACTGACCAATCGGGCAGGTTTTTTGCTGGATGAATGGCAGGGATCGGCAAGCAGGATTGTATTTACAGACCGCAGGCAAACTTGTATACAATAAATCCATCACGGCATCCCCGGCCCGTCCGGCCCGCCGCCCCATCCACAATAAGGAACACTGCTGTGAGCGCTGACTACCCACGCGACCTGATCGGATACGGCAACAACCCTCCCCACCCTCACTGGCCCGGCGATGCGCGCATCGCCCTGTCCTTCGTGCTCAATTACGAAGAAGGTGGCGAGCGCTGCGTCCTGCATGGCGACAAGGAGTCCGAGGCGTTCCTTTCCGAAATGGTGGCTGCCCAGCCCTTGCAGGGCGTGCGCCACATGAGCATGGAATCGCTCTACGAATACGGCAGCCGCGCCGGGGTCTGGCGCCTGCTCAAGCTGTTCAAGCGACGCAACGTGCCGCTCACCGTGTTCGCCGTGGCCATGGCGGCGCAGCGCAACCCTGAGGTGATCAGGGCGATGGTCGCCGACGGCCACGAAATCTGCAGCCACGGCTACCGCTGGATCGACTACCAGTACATGGACGAGGCCCAGGAGCGCGAGCACATGCTCGAAGCCATCCGCATCCTCACCGAACTCACCGGCCAGCGCCCGGTGGGCTGGTACACCGGACGCACCGGCCCGAACACCCGGCGCCTGGTGATGGAGGAAGGCGGCTTCCTCTATGACTCCGACACCTACGACGACGACCTGCCCTACTGGGACCCGGCCAGCACCGCGGAGAAACCGCACCTGGTGATTCCCTATACCCTGGACACCAACGACATGCGCTTCACCCAGGTGCAGGGCTTCAACAATGGCGAGCAGTTCTTCCAGTACCTGAAGGACGCCTTCGACGTGCTCTACGAAGAAGGCGCGACGGCGCCGAAGATGCTCTCCATCGGCCTGCATTGCCGGTTGATCGGTCGCCCGGCGCGGATGGCCGCCCTGGAGCGCTTCATCCAGTACGCGCAGAGCCACGACAAGGTCTGGTTCGCCCGCCGCGAAGACATCGCCCGCCATTGGCACCGTGAGCATCCTTTCCAGGAGACCGAGGCATGAGCCGTTTCCAGACCCTGACCCCCGCCTCGCTGTCCCGCGAGGCCTTCATCGAAGCCTTCGCCGACATCTACGAACACTCCCCCTGGGTCGCCGAGAAGGCCTATGACCTGGGTATCGACGACAGCCTCAACGATATCGAGGGCCTGCACCAGCGCATGGCCGACATTCTCCTGTCGGCAAGCCGCGAGGCCCAGCTGGCGCTGATCAACGCCCACCCGGACCTCGCCGGCAAGGCGGCGATCCGTGGCGAACTGACCGCCTCCAGCACCTCCGAGCAGGCCGGCGCCGGGATTCACGAATGCAGCGCCGAGGAGTTCGCCCGCTTCACCGAACTCAACGACACCTACAAGGCCAGGTTCGGCTTCCCCTTCATCAAGGCGGTGAAGGGCAGCAACCGCCATCAGATCCTGGCGGCCTTCGAGGAACGCATCCAGCACTCCGCCGACGAGGAGTTCGCTACCGCGCTGGCCGAGATCAACAAGATCGCCCTGTTCCGCCTGCAGCAGCTCTGAGGCCTGCGGAGACGAGCATGAACGCCGAGCACGCGCCCTTCCGCCACTACCTCGACCTCGCTGACGCACGCCTGGGCAGCCAGGTGGTCGCCGTCAGCGACGAATGGTTCGCCCCGGCCAGCCGCATGCTGCAGGCCGGCGAACCGGTGTGGAAGGAAGGCGTATTCGACGACAGCGGCAAGTGGATGGACGGCTGGGAAACCCGCCGCAAGCGCTTCGAGGGCCATGACCAGGCGGTGATCCGCCTGGGTGTGCCGGGCGTGCTGAAGGGCGTCGACATCGACACCCGCTTCTTCACCGGCAACCATCCGCCGGCGGCTTCCCTGGATGGCTGCTTCTGCACCGAAGGCGACCCGGACGACAGCACGTCCTGGAGCGAAGTGCTGCCGGCGGTGGGGCTGCAGGGCGATAGCCATCACTACCACCCGATAGACGACGAACGTCCCTGGACCCACCTGCGTCTGAACATCTACCCGGACGGCGGTATCGCCCGCCTGCGCCTCTATGGCGTGCCCTACCGCGACTGGAGCAGCCTGCCGCCGGGAACGGCGCTCGACCTGGCCGCAGCGGTCAACGGCGGCCGGGCGCTGGCCTGTTCCGACCAGCATTTCGGACGCATGGGCAACCTGCTCAACCCCGGACGTGCCATCAACATGGGCGACGGCTGGGAAACCGGCCGCCGCCGCACGCCGGGCCACGACTGGGTGATCGTCGCCCTCGGCCATCCCGGCAGCATCGAGGCGGCGGTCGTCGATACCTTGCACTTCAAGGGCAACTATCCGGAAAGCTGCAGCATTCAGGCCGCCTTCGTGGAAGGCGGAAACGAGGCCCGGATCGAGGCACAGAGCCTCTTCTGGCGCGAGCTGCTGCCAGCGCAGAAGCTGGAAATGCACCAGGAACATCGGTTCGAGCGGCACCTCAACGCCCTCGGCCCGATCACCCATGTACGCCTGAACATCTTTCCCGACGGCGGCGTCAGCCGCCTGCGCCTGTTCGGCAGGCCACAATTACCGTAAGACCCGGGCCCCGCGTGCGTCCGGAATACAACAAACAGAATCGACAGGATCAGTATGCGCACTCTCAAGATCGAGCCGTTGACCAAGGAAGCCTTCGCCCCGTTCGGTGACGTGATCGAAACCGCCGGCAGCGACTATTTCATGATCAACAACGGCTCCACCCGCCGTTATCACAAGCTGGCCACGGTCGAGACCGCGCAGCCGGAAGATAACGCGATCATCAGCATCTTCAGCGCCGAGAAGCTGGAAATGCCGTTGCGCATCCGCATGCTGGAACGCCATCCGCTGGGCAGCCAGGCCTTCATCCCGCTGCTCGGCAACCCCTTTCTGGTCGTGGTCGCGCCACTTGGCGATGTACCTGTACCGGGCCTCGTCCGCGCCTTCCTGACCAACGGAAGGCAGGGCGTCAATTACCACCGCGGCGTCTGGCACCATCCGGTGCTGACGATCGAAAAGCGGGATGACTTCCTGGTGGTCGATCGCAGCGGTTCCGGGAACAACTGCGACGAGCATTTCTTCACCGAGGACGAACAGCTCCTCCTCGACCCCCAATCAAACCAATAAGAGAGGTCCTGCCGCCGGTCCGCCGGCCAGGGCAAGAGGTACAAGACTGTGGAAGCACATCTCATCGAATGGCTGAACCTGCTGGTGCGCTGGATTCACATGATCGTCGGGATCGCGTGGATCGGCGCTTCGTTCTATTTCGTCTGGCTGGAGAACAACCTCAACCGCAGCAACCCGCGTGAAGGCCTGTCCGGAGACCTCTGGGCAATCCACGGTGGCGGCATCTACCACCTGGAGAAGTACAAGCTGGCTCCGCCGAAAATGCCGGAGAACCTGCACTGGTTCAAATGGGAGGCCTACTCCACCTGGATGTCCGGGGTGGTGTTGCTGACCATCGTGTTCTACCTGAACCCGACCCTCTACCTGATCGCCCCCGGCAGCGACCTGGCGCCGGCGGCGGCCATCGCCATCGGTATCGGTTCGCTGGTCTGCGGCTGGTTCGTCTACACCATCCTCTGCGATTCGGCGCTGGGCAAGACCCCTGCCCTGCTCGGCCTGGTCCTGTTCGTCCTGCTGGTCGCCGCCGCCTACGGCCTGACCCAGGTGTTCAGCGGCCGCGGCGCCTACCTGCACGTCGGCGCGATCATCGGCACCATCATGGTCGGCAACGTGTTCAGGGTGATCATGCCGGCCCAGCGCGCGCTGGTGAAAGCCATCGAAGAAAACCGCGAGCCCGATCCGGTGCTGCCGGCCAAGGGCCTGCTGCGCTCCCGGCACAACAACTACTTCACCCTGCCGGTGCTGTTCATCATGATCAGCAACCACTTCCCGAGCACCTACGGCAGCCAGTACAACTGGCTGATCCTGGCCGCCATCGCGGTGCTCGCGGTACTGGTACGCCACTACTTCAACACCCGCCACGAAAGCAACCGCTTCGCCTGGGCACTGCCCGCCGGCGCGCTGGGCATGATCGCCCTGGCCTTCGTCACCACGCCGAACTACCAGCAGGCTTCCGCACCGCTGGCCAGCACCCCGGCGGCGGCACCGGCACAACCGGCGACCGGCGGCGACGCACCAGCCGCGCCTGCCGCGACCCAGGCGTCCAATGCCGGGGCCGCGAGCGGAGCCGACTTCGACAAGGTCCATCACGTGATCCAGGAGCGCTGCACCGTCTGCCACTCGGCGAAACCGACCAGCCAGCTGTTCAGCACCGCGCCAGGCGGGATCATGCTCGACACCCCGCAGCAGATCCAGCAACTGGCACCGAAGATCCAGGCCCAGGCCGTGGCCTCGCAGATCATGCCGCTGGGCAACATCACGCAGATGACCCAGGAAGAACGCAACCTGATCGGCAGCTGGATCGCCAAGGGCGCACAGATCAACTGAGCCTTGGCCGAAAGGCGAAGAACCGCACCTCCGGTTCCCCGCAGCAGAACAACCCTGCTGGCCCTACCCCAAAAGCCCTCTCCATAGAGGGCTTTTGGCCATAACTGGCCATATCTTTCAGCCCCCCAACCTCTCCGATAACTCACTTTCCTTCACCCAGGGCCGCTGGAACGAAACCGTGCGGCGCTCCACCATTGAAAGCGACCAACCAACCGTCGCTGTCCGCAGGTACGTATCGTCTCGTATTTGCCCAGCAAACTTCGCTCGGGTGATCTGTGTGGCCGGCGGACCGGTGCTGCGTCGTGTGATAGTGCGCGCCCCATCTTCGGCTGCCTTGCCAATGAAGAACTGTGCAACTTTTTGGTTGATAACGTTGTGGATAGAACGCTAGGGAACAAATACCCAAAGGGCTCCGAGAGAGTGCGCAACTTTTTGCAAGCGGTGCGCAAAAAGTTGCGCAATTTTCAGTGTTCTTCCCATGAGAATCGCCAGCGAGTTTTTGGCTTCCCCCAATAACGCCTTGATGGAAAAGAGTTTCAAGACTAGTGGCACGGTTCTTGTCTAGCACCGATGTCCCCGGCATATCGCCTGGGCACTTTCAACGACAAGGAACGTATCCATGGCAACCCCCGCCTATATGTCCATCACCGGCACCAAGCAGGGCCTGATCACCGCCGGCGCCTTCACCGAGGACTCGGTCGGCAACACCTATCAGGAAGGCCACGAGGACCAGGTGATGGTCCAGGGCTTCAACCACGAAGTGATCATCCCGCGCGACCCGCAGTCCGGCCAGCCGACCGGCCAGCGCGTGCACAAGCCGGTGGT
>NZ_SCND01000081.1:0-18831 GCF_005503585.1 Pseudomonas sp. 2VD | reverse complement strand
CACCGGCCCCGAGGAGGAAGGCGGGCGCCTGGAGACCATTCTCGGCTGGCCGCTGGCCGAGCGCACCGTGGTGATTCCCTCGGCGATCCCCACCGACCCGCGCAACGTCGGCGGCGACCTCGACCCGTCCAGCATCCCCGACAAGGAACAGGCGATCAGCGCCCTGCCGGACTACGCCAGCCAGCCCGGCAAACCGCCGCGCGAGGACCTGAAGTAACTGCCGCGACCGACCGGCTCCCTTCGCAGGAGCCGGCCTTCTCGGGGCCTGGCCATACATCAGGTTTTCCTGATGCCAGCCCAATCGAATATGAATTCATCCTGATAGGTAATCCGCCTAACCTGCGTCTGCCACGCTTTCGCTCGTCCCGGAAGCGGCCATAACAATTCCAATAGCCGACGAGGACTCTCCATGCTCACCCATCGCATCGGTGGCATCCGCCTTTCCCCTTCCCCGCAGCGCTCGCCCGGAGACCGCCATGACTGATCTCCGCGATGCCTCCCGCGACGAACGCCTGCTGGCGGCCCACGGCTATCGCCAGGAACTGGAGCGCGGGCTGAGCCTGTGGTCGTCCTTTTCCGTCGGCTTCGCCACCATCTCGCCGGTGGTGGGCATCTACTCGGTGATGTCCCTCGGCGCCATGAGCATGGGCCCCTCCTGGGTCTGGGTGGTGCCGCTGTGCCTGCTGCTGCAGTTCGGCGTGGCGCTGGTCTACGCCGAGCTGTCCTCGCAGTTTCCGCTGGCCGGCGGCTGCTACCAGTGGATGCGACGCCTGGTGGGCGACCGCCTGGCCTGGTTCACCGGCTTCCTCTACCTGGCTTCGGCGCTGGCCTCGCTGACTACCGTGGCCTACCTCGGTGGCTTCTGGCTCGGCCTGCTGGCGACCGGCGCGCCGCCGTCGGCCAACGGCCAGGTGCTCTGCGGCGCGCTGCTGCTGGCGCTGGGACTGGCGGTGAACCTGCTGGGGATCAACCCGTTGAAGTACTTCGTCAATGCCGGGATCGTCGCCGAGGCCATCGCCTCCATCGGTATCGGCGTGCTGTTGCTGCTGTTCTTCCGCAACCATCCGCTCGATCTGCTGTTCAGCGGCCCGGGCGGCACAGGCGGTGCGGACGGCGCCTACCTGGACGGCGTGCTGACCGCGCTGGCGGTGGGCGGCTGGGCCTTCCTCGGCTTCGACGCCTGCTCGCAGATTTCCGAGGAAACCACCGATGCCCGCGTCTCCACACCCCGGGCGATTCTGCGCTCGATGCTGGTGGTGGGATTCACCGTGATGCTCACCGCCTTCGCCGTGACCCTGTCCTACCAGGACATCGGCGCGGTGGTCAGCGGCCAGGTGGTCGACCCGGTCACCCCGGCGGTGGTGGACGCCTTCGGCGCCTGGGCCGAGCGGCCCTTCGTCGCAGTGGTGCTGATCGCCTTCGTCGCCTGCGTGGTGTCGGTGCAGACCTACATCGGCCGGGCGATCTTCGGCATGGCGCGCGATGCCATCCTGCCCGGCTCCGCCCTACTGCGCCGGGTCGACCGGCGCAAGGTGCCGATGGCGGCGATGGTCTGCAGCACGCTGCTGGCCAGCCTAGGCCTGGTCCTGGGGCTGAACGCCACGGCGGTCGGCACGCTGATCGCGTTCGGCAGCGGCGGTTTCTTCGTGGTCTTCCTGATCGTCGCCGCCTGCGCTCTCTGGGCCCGCCTCGTCGGCCGCTGGGACCCGGACAAGGGCGCCTTGCGCCTGGGACGCGCGGGGCTGGCGGTGAACGTCCTGGCAGTCGCCTGGCTGTCGTTCGAGGCGCTCAACGTCGCCTGGCCGCGGGCCAGCCTCGCCCCGCCCGACGCGCCCTGGTTCCAGGTCTGGGCGGTGGTCGTGGTGTTCTCCGCGCTGGCCGCGTTCGGCCTGCTCTACATGGTCATCGCCAAGCCGCATCGGCGCATCGCCACCAGCCTCAGCTTCGCCGCTCCGCCGGCGGACTGACCCGCACGCGCCGGCCGTTCCGGCGCCTCCTCCGGTTGTTCCCGCACGCTGGCTTCGCGCCCGGCGGGGCCCGGCTCATCCTGCTTTCACGGAGCATCGCCATGAGCGACCTGCATTACTGGAACTACCCCACCGATATCCTCTGCGGCGTCGGCGCCCTGGAACAACTGCCGAGGCGTTGCGCGCTGGCGGGCGCACGCCGGCCCCTGCTGGTCACCGATCCCGGCATGCTCGCCCTGGAGCCCCTGCGCCTGGTGCGCGAGTGCCTGGAACGCGCCGGCATCGACCATGACCTGTTCCACGAACTGTCGAGCAACCCCAGCCTCGCTGAAGTCCAGGGCGGCGCCAGGCGCTTCGAGGCTGGCGGGCATGACGCGCTGATCGCCCTCGGCGGCGGCAGCGCCCTCGACGCGACCAAGGGTATCGCCCTGCTCAGCCGCGATCCGCACGGCCTCGAACGCTTCGAATGGACACAGACGCTGCGCAGCGATCCGACCCTCGCCGACTACCCGCTGCTCGGCCTGCCGCCGCTGCTGGCGCTGCCCACGACCGCCGGCACCGGCTCGGAACTGGGACGCGAGGCGGTGCTGACCGACACGCAACTGGGCATCAAGCGGGTCGTCGGCCATCGCGAGCTGCTGGCCGCCTGCGTATTCCTCGACCCGCGCCTGACCCGCGGGTTGCCGCCGGCGCTGAGCGCCGCCACCGGCATGGACGCCCTCACCCATCACCTGGAGGCGCTGTTCTCGCCGCTCTACCATCCGATGTCGGCGGGCATCGCCCTGGAAGGCGTGCGCCTGGTCAGGCAGCACCTGGAAAACGCCGTGCGCGACGGCAACGACCTCGCCGCCCGGGAAGGCATGCTGGTAGCCTCGGCCAGCGCCGCGGTGGCATTCCAGAAGGGGCTTGGCGGGGTCCACGCCCTGGCCCACCCGCTGGGCGCTCGCCATCACCTGCACCACGGCCTGCTGAACGCCGTGCTGCTGCCCTACGTTCTGCTGGCCAACCGCCCGGCGATAGAAGCCGACGCCGCGCGCCTGGCGCGCTACCTGGAACTCGACGAAGCGAGCTTCGACGGCCTGCTGGCGTGGATCCTCGAACTGCGCGCGCGCATCGGCATCCCGGCGAACCTCGCCGCCCTCGGCCTGGATGGCGAGGACGCGCAATGGGTGGGCGAGCAGGCGCTGGCCGACCTGTCGTCCTCGGCGACCAACGCCCTGCCGCTCGATGCCCGGGATTATGCGCGCATCTACCGCCAGGCGGTGGCCGGGACTCTCGCCTGAGTGCTCAGGACGCCAGGCCGTGGACCTGCAGCAGGTCGTCGATGAAGGCGCGGGCGGCTTCGCTGAGGGGGCGCCCGGCATAGACGATCATGCTGTGCTCCACCGGATAGCTCAGCCGCTCCGGCAACAGCTTGCGCATCCGCCCGCGCTCGATCCAGGCTTCGGCGTAATGGGTCGGCAGGTAGCCCAGGTGGGTGCCGGCCAGCACGGCATGGGCGACCGCTTCCATGTGGTAGGCGGTGGCGCGGCTGCGCGACGGGCGTAGCGGCAGGACCAGGTTTTCCGGCAGGAAGCCATGCATCACCCAGTCACAGGCGGCGATCCGCTCCAGGGTCGGCTGCGCCTCGGCGAACAGCGGATGGCGATCGCCACAGAACACGCCGATCTCTTCGCGATACAGCGGGCGGTATTCGAGGCTCGGCCGCGAACGGCTGAAATAGGAGATCGCCAGGTCCAGCTCGCCTTCGATCACCGCCAGTTCCAGCTCGGTGGGCGAATTGACGAAAAGGTTCAGCTGGACATCCTGGTCGCGCCGCTGGAAGCGCGCCAGCGCATCGCCGAAACGGGCCTGGGGCAAGGTCGCGAGATTGTCCGCCAGGCCCAGATACAGCTCCCCGACCAAACGTCCGGACAACGCCTGCGCCTGGTCGCGAAACAGGCCGATGGCGTCGAACATCGTTCGCGAAGCCTC
Organism: Pseudomonas sp. 2VD; assembly: GCF_005503585.1. Taxonomy (NCBI): domain Bacteria; kingdom Pseudomonadati; phylum Pseudomonadota; class Gammaproteobacteria; order Pseudomonadales; family Pseudomonadaceae; genus Pseudomonas; species Pseudomonas sp. 2VD. Next base: position 14,890 of record NZ_SCND01000081.1, on the reverse strand, counting down.
CAGCACCCGGCGGCCCTTGGCGGTCAGTCGGAAGCCGCCCTTGCCGCGCTCGCAGAGCCGGTAGCCGAGGCGCTTCTCCAGGCTGGCGATGTGCATGCTGATGTTCGACTGGCTCATGTTCAGCTCGGCCTGGGCCGCGGTGAAACCGCCGCACTTCACCACGCAGGCGAAGATGCGCAACAGACGCAGGTCTAGGTCGGTGACGTTTCTCAGCATGGCGGTCCGATCCGGCGCGAGGTCCCGCAGTCTAGCCGAGCGCCGCGACACACGGCCATCCAGCGGCGGCGCACGGCACGCCAGAGGCGCTGGCACATCATCGAAAATCTGGTCTATTCCAATTTATTGAAAATACGCGGAAAAGTCCCGCCCAAAGGTGCAACCAGGACAAGAAAACGCACCAATACCGGGCAATCCCTCGAAAAAATCGAATGGTTTCGCTCTATTTTTGGTCTAGACCATAAAAATACCCGGTGCTAGATTGACCTTCGCCAGCCGGCCCAGCCTGACCGGATCGGCGCCACGCACCGCCGCCACATCTTCACAATCCATCTCAGCCTCGGCAGGACCGAGCAGGAGCGCGTCGACAGCCAACCTTGCGCACGAAAAAAGCCATGGAAAAGGCATCTGGCCTAGACCATGCATCCGGACAGCTTTGCAGCAGCACAACAAGAACAACCTCCCCGCACTGTCTAGACCCATAGGGACCCACATGAACAACCACAACGGTACCCTGCACCGTGGCTGGCAATCGCTCCAGCGCTGGCGCATCCAGATCTTCGTCATCACCTGGCTGGCCTACGCCGCCTTCTACTTCACCCGCAAGGCCTTCTCGGTGGCCAAGCTCGGCATCGCCGAAGACCCCTCCTTCGAACTCGACAAGAGCGCCATGGCCGATCTCGATGCCCTCTACCTGGCCGCCTACGCCGTGGGCCAGTTCATGTGGGGGGTGTTCGCCGACCGCTTCGGCACCCGCGTGGTGGTGCTCGGCGGTTTGCTCACCTCGGCGCTGGCGGCGCTGGCGATGGGTACCTTCGCCACCCTGCCGATCTTCGCCGCCTGCATGGTGGTCCAGGGCCTGGCGCAGTCCACCGGCTGGTCGGGGCTGTGCAAGAACATCGGCGCCTTCTTCGCCACCTACGAGCGAGGCCGCGTGCTCGGCCTGTGGAGTACCTGCTACGCCTTCGGCGGGCTGGTGGCGACGCCGTTCGCCGGCTGGTGCGCCTACCGGTTGACGCATGACTGGCGCATGGCCTTCCTGTCCTCGGCGGGAGTGGTGCTGGCGGTGGCCGTGCTGTTCTTCTTCCTCCAGCGCAACCGTCCGCAGGACGTCGGCCTGCCGCCCGTGGAGGCCGAGGCCGCGCCCCCCGCCAACGCGCCCCGGCCGAGCCATTCCGGCGCCCTGCTGAAGGCGCTCAGGAATCCCCACGTGCTGGTCCTCGGCATCGCCTACTTCCTGCTCAAGCCGGCGCGCTACGCGATCCTGCTCTGGGGCCCGGTGATCATCTACGAACGCATGCCGGAGATCGGCAAGGTCGCCTCGGCCATCGTGCCTTCGGCCTTCGAGGTCGCCGGGCTGGCCGGGCCGATCCTCATCGGACTGGCCTCGGACAAGCTGTTCGGCGCCCGCCGCATGCCGGCCTGCGTGCTCAGCCTGGCGGCGCTGACCCTGAGCCTGGCGCTGTTCGTCCCGGCGATGCAGAGCGGCAGCCTGTACCTGGTGGTCGGCCTGCTGTTCATGATGGGCGTCACCCTCTACGGGCCGGACTCGATGATCAGCGGCGCCGCCGCCATCGACTTCGGCACCAGCGAGGCGGCCGGCACCGCCACCGGCTTCGTCAACGGCTGCGGCTCGGTCGGGGCGATCCTCGGCGGCCTGCTGCCGGGCTACTTCGACACCCTCACGGTGTTCTTCGTGTTCACCGCCACCGCGCTGCTCGCCAGCCTGCTGCTGGTGCCGTTCTGGAACAGCCGGCCGGGCGCGCGCCGCGTCGAACCGAAGGCGCATGCCGGCGGGCCGCTGCTGGCGGCCGGCAAGCCGCGTTGAAACCTCTCCGAACCACCGCCCGGCGCCAGGCGCGCCGGGCCAATCCCTAGCGAACAAGGAACCGCCTATGCCACTTGCCCTCTTCGACCTCGACGACACCCTGATCGACGGCGACTGCGCGACCCTCTGGGGGCGCTACATGACCGAACTGGGCTGGGTCGAGAAAACCGCCTTCCTGCACCAGGAACGCCGCCTCATGGAACTCTATGCCGAGGGCCGGCTGGCCATGGAGGACTACATGGACTTCAGCCTGGCGCCCATCGCCGGCCGCACCCCGGCGGAAATCGCCGGCGCCGTCGAGGATTTCGTCGCGCGGATCGTTGCGCCGCGCATCCACGCCGACGCCGTGCGCTGCCTGGAACGCCACCGCCAGGCCGGCGACCGCCTGCTGATCATCTCCGCCTCGGCGCACTTCCTGGTCAGCGCCATCGGCCGCCGGCTGGGGGTGGACGAGGTGCTGGCGATCGACATCGAGGAGCGCGACGGCCTCTACACCGGGCGCACCCGCGGCACCCTCACCTACCGCGAGGGCAAGGTCCGCCGCCTCGATGCCTGGCTGGCCCAGGAGGGCGAGACGCTGGCCGGCGCGACCTTCTATTCCGACTCGCGCAACGACCTGCCGCTGCTTTCGCGGGTCGACCGGCCGCACACGGTGAACCCCGACCCGGCGCTGCTCGGGCACGCCCGCGAGGCCGGCTGGCCGGTGCTGGAATGGCGCTGAGAAGGCGCGCCGCGCTATACCGCCGGCGGCCCGGAAGCATTACCCTGTAGCCCCCCGGAGCCCCAGCGGAGAAGCGTCGATATGCGCGACGAGCCGTCCCGACCCCTGACGGTGATCTACCAGTCCCTGCGCGAGCAGATCGAGCGCGGCCTGCTCGCGCGCGGCAGCAAGCTGCCCAGCGAACGGCAGTTGAGCGAGCTGTTCTCGACCACCCGCATCACCCTGCGCGAGGCGCTCGGCCAGTTGGAGGACCAGGGCCTGATCTACCGCGAGGAACGCCGCGGCTGGTTCGTCTCGCCGCAGCGGCTGCTGTACAACCCGCTGGTACGCAGCCACTTCCACGCGATGGTCGCCGACCAGGGCCGGGTGCCGGAGACCGAGGTGCTCGGCGCGGCGATGATCCCGGCCAGCGTCGACATCTGCCAGCGCCTGGAGCTGCCGGCGCTGTCGCGGGTATTCCAGATCCGCCGGGCGCGGCGGGTCGACGGGCGGCTGGTGCTGTACGTCGAGCACTACCTGAATCCCGCCTACTTTCCCGGCATCGAGCGCTTCGACCTGACTCGCTCGCTGACCGATCTCTACGCCAACCACTACGGCATCCGCTACGGCCGGGTGCGCTTCGAGATGGTCCCGACCATCCTCCCGGCGGAGGCCGCCGGGCCGCTGCGGGTTTCGGTGGGCAGCCCGGCGCTGCAGATCGTGCGGGTCAACCGCGACCAGGCGGGCCGCCTGATCGACTGCGACCTGGAGTACTGGCGCCACGACGCGCTACAGGTCAACGTCGAGGTGCCCGAGTAGCGCTCCGCAGTCCTGTCGGCGCTCCCTGTCCCTGCGGATTGGCAATTCCGGCAAAGCATTGGCCGGATCTGCCAAGCGCGTCGCTGCACACTCCCAGGCAGACAAGCAGAAGACGGTCCCAGCCGCCGAAGGAGAATCGTGTGCGCCTACCCAAGCCCTTGCTCGACTTCATCGACCATTCGCTGGCCCTGAGCGGCCGGCCGTTCGAGCCGGACACCTCGCTGGCCCCCCCGCACGGCCGCTACGCCACCGTACACTATGGGATCATGCTGCCGGGCCTACCGGCGCCGCACCATTTCCTCAACCTGGTCGCGGTGATCGGGCAACCGAAGACGCGCCTGTTCGCCAACCCGCACCTGATCCGTACCACCGCCCGGGACACCGCCAACCTGCTGGTCGGCACCGCCACCGGCACACCGGAACATTTCCGCGGCTACAGCATCGGCCAGGACTGCACGTTCGCCGCCGACGGCAGCAGCCTGCGCTTCGCCGACGACCTGGTGCTGGAGGGTCGCTACCCGGACTTCAGCGCGCGTCGCGAGGGGCATGCGTTCAACCTGCAACTGACGCTGAAGGCCACTGACAAGGTGGCAAATTTCGCCAGCCTGATCGGCGGCCTGTACGATCACTGGTCGGTGCTCTGCCAATACCGGGGCCATCTCGAACGCAACGGCGAACGCAGCGAGATCGCCGGCCTGTGCACCTTCGAATACGCCCGCGCGGTGAACGTCAATCTGCCGTTCCGCTTCTTCACCTACCAGATCCTCAACCTCGACGCGCGCACCCAGGTGCTGCTGGTCGAGGTCCTCGGTCCGCTCGGCCTGGAGGCGCAGCGACGGGTCTACCTGCGCTCGCTGGACGATCACGGCGGCGTCTACCTGCGCGGCTTCGACTTCAGCGTGCAGCGCTTCGCCCCCACGCCGGTGACCACGCCCAACGGTACGCGCATGCGCCTGCCGCAGGAGTTCACCTGGCGCGTAGAGGACGACGACGGCAACGAGTTGATCACCATCCGCGGCGACGCCAACGGCGACTTCCAGTACGGCCTGGCCGCCGGCTACGTCGGTAGCTACCGCTACGAAGGTCGCTTTCGCGGCCAGCCTGTCTCCGGCACCGGCTATATCGAATACATCGACTTGCGCGGAGGCGACTGGCCCTGGCGCGGAGCGGCTGTGGCGCGACGGCCGCTGACAGCGCCAGGATGGACGGCCATCCTCGCCGGACACGCCCCTGGCACAGCGGAGGACAGGCCCCCATGGAGCGGACAGCCCTGCCGGATCCACAGCTGCGTTTTCCCATTCATTTCCTGGAAATGCTCGAATCGCTGGTTCGCACCGCCGGCGGCGACGTCGTCGGGGTGCGCGCAGCCTGCGGCCTGGGTCGCGAAGGCGGCGAGGAAGCGCTGAGCCTGGCGCAGTTCGAACGCCTGATGCGCCATTGCCTGCTGCACCTGAAGCCGCACGAGCCGGCCTCCCTGCAACTGCTGCGACACCTGCCGGTCACCGCCCACGGCATGATCGGCGTCGCCGCCATGACCTCGCGAACCCTCGGCGAAGCGCTGGATGTGGCACTGCACTACTTTCCCCTGGTGCTGCCTACCCATGAGTTGTACCGGGTCGCCCAGGGCAAACGGGTCCACGTGCATATCCAGCGCCTGCATCGTTTCGGCTCGCCCTACGACGAGATCCTCAGCGAAATGATTCCCGGCGGTTTCCACCAGATGCTCGCCTTCGCCAACCAGGCCACCCGCGAAGCCGGCAGCCTCCAAGGCTCGGAGCTGCATTTCAGCCACGCCGCCGGCGACCGTCCCGAACGCTACTCGGTCTACTACCGGGGCGTGGTGCGTTTCGGTTGCGCCGACGACCGTTTCGTCGTTCCCCGCACGCTGCTGGAGCGCTCGCTGTTCACCCACAACCGGACCACCCAGGCCATGGCCGAGGCGGCCCTGGAGCGTCAGTTCTCGCGCATCGCCCGGGAACAGCCGGTGTCGCGACAGGTATGGCGTTTCCTCAGCGTTTCGCTGTTGCGCGAACGGGTGCCGGACACCACGGCGGTCGCCGAGCAACTGGCAATATCGCCGCGCACGCTGTTGCGCCGCCTGCGGGAGGAAGGCACGACCTTCGGCACCCTGCTGGAAGCCGTGCGCAGCGAGCGCGCCGAGCGGCTGCTGCAAGGCAGCGACCTGCCGCTGGTGCGCATCGCCCGGCAACTGGGCTACAGCGACCTGTCGAGTTTCTCGCGGGCATTCAAGCGCGCTCGCGGAGCGCCGCCGAGTTCGCTGCGTCGACGCTGAGCGGTTGCCGCTGACGGCACGGCCTGCTAAAAGCGGCGAAAACATTCGAAAATGCGATACGACCATGAGCGACAGTGAAAAATCGAATAGCCGCCTGTTCGACCTCGACCTGCTCCGCGCCATCGTCACGGTGGCCGATTGCGGCAGCTTCACCACTGCCGCCGCGCGCCTGCACTCGACCCAGTCGACCGTCAGCCAGAAGGTTCGCCGCCTGGAGGAAATGGCCGGACACCGCCTGCTGGAGCGCGGCAACCGCGACGTGTTGCCGACCGACGCCGGCGATACGCTGCTCGGCTATGCCCGCCGCCTGCTGGCACTGAACGACGAACTGGCCGAGGCGCTATCCGGCGCCACGGTGGCGCTGACGGTACGTATCGGCGTGCCGGACGACTTCGCCGCTGGCCGTACCACCGAGCGACTGGCGGCCTTCAACCGGCGTTATCCACAGGTCAAGCTGGAAGTCACCAGCGGCATGAGCCGCGACCTCAGCGCCAGCTACGACCGCGGCGAACTGGACCTGGTGCTGCTCAAGCAGCGCCGCGCCAGCCGCGAGGCACTGGCCTGCTGGCCGGAAAAGACATGCTGGGTGGACAGCGCCAGGAATCCCTGCATCGACCTCGACCCGCTGCCCATCGTCACCTTCCCGCCGCGCGGGGTCTACCGCGACGAGATGATCGCCGCCCTGGAAGCGGTCGGCCGGCGCTGGCACATCAGCTTCACCAGTTCCAGCCTCAGCAGCCTGCAATCGGCCATCGCCGACGGCATGGGCATCGGCCTGCTGCCGCTGCGCGCGGTGAGCGCAGGCCATGCGGTGCTGCCGAAGAACGCCGGGCTGCCGGCGGTGGACGTGTTCGAAGTGGCACTGCTGCACCGGCCGGCGGCGGATCCGATGGTGAAGGCGCTGGCGCGCGTGCTGTCGCGGGTGCTGGCGGAAGATACCCGGAGCCGGCCCGCATTCGAAAAATGAATATACTGGATTCCAACATTTAATTTGTGCATGCGCCAGGCGCTGGATATCGTTGCCGTCAGCAACGGCTCGCGCCCGCCCGTTTCGCTCCGGCGGCGCGTGCGCCGGCAGCAAGACAACAACGAGGAAACGCTCCATGTCCAAGTCCAGCTACTACGCGCCGCACGGCGGGCACCCGGCACAGACCGAGCTGCTCACCGACCGGGCGATGTTCACCGAAGCCTATGCCGTGATTCCCAAGGGGGTGATGCGCGATATCGTCACCAGCCACCTGCCGTTCTGGGACAACATGCGCATGTGGGTGATCGCCCGCCCGCTGTCCGGCTTCGCCGAGACCTTCTCGCAGTACATCGTCGAACTGGCGCCCAACGGTGGCAGCGACAAACCGGAGCAGGATCCCAACGCCGAGGCCGTGCTGTTCGTCGTCGAAGGCGAGCTGAGCCTGACCCTGCAGGGCCAGGTCCACGCCATGCAGCCGGGCGGCTACGCCTTCATTCCGCCGGGCGCCGACTACAAGGTGCGCAATACCACCGGCCAGCACACCCGCTTCCACTGGATCCGCAAGCACTACCAGAAGGTCGACGGCGTACCGCTGCCGGAAGCCTTCGTCACCAACGAGCAGGACATCCAGCCGCTGGTGATGCCGGACACCGAAGGCCGCTGGAGCACCACCCGCTTCGTCGACATGAGCGACATGCGCCACGACATGCACGTCAACATCGTCAACTTCGAGCCGGGCGGCGTGATCCCCTTCGCCGAGACCCACGTGATGGAGCACGGCCTGTACGTGCTGGAAGGCAAGGCGGTGTACCGCCTGAACCAGGACTGGGTCGAGGTGGAGGCCGGCGACTTCATGTGGCTGCGCGCCTTCTGCCCGCAGGCCTGCTATTCGGGCGGCCCGGGGCGCTTCCGCTACCTGCTGTACAAGGATGTCAACCGGCACATGCGCCTGACTCTCAATGCGCCGCATTGAGGGCGGGACAGGCTGAAAGGGAACCCGGCGCCATGGCGCCGGGTTTTTCGTTTGCGGAAGGCGCCCAGCCCTTCGTCGGCTCCGGGCGCGGAGGACTTCAGGGCGAACCGAACATGGCCGTCCAGTAGATTCCCGCGTCACTCTTCGGATCGGTGGCGTAGGCCGCGCCCAGCTCGCGGTAGCCGGGGTTCATCAGGTTGGCGCAGTGGCCCGGGCTGGCCAGCCAGCCGTCGACCACCTTGTCCACCCCGTCCTGGCCGGCGGCGATGTTTTCGCCGATCAGCCCGCCGCTGTAGCCGGCCAGCTCGGCGCGGTCGCCGGGGGTGCGGCCGTCGCGGTCGAGGTGGTCGAAGAAGTTGCCGTTGGCCATCGCCCGCGAATGCGCTTCGGCGGCGCCGCCAAGGGTGGCGTTCCAGGCCAGCGGCTGGGCCGCTGCGTAGGGCTTGCCACCGCACTGGCGGGCTTGCCCGCGGGCGGCGTTGATCCGTTCCAGGAGCTTCTGCCCTTCCGCCTGCCAATCGCCCATGCCGCCGCGCAGCAATGGCCGGGCGAGGACGATGCGCCAGTCGCGGTCCTGGCGGCTGACGCCGACGTCGACGAATTGCGGGTCGAGCACCACGCGGCAGAAGCTTTCCTGCAGCGCCTTCATCGCCGCGCCGGCATCGCGCGGCCCGGAAAGGCTGATCGACTGCACGTTGACCATCGGGTAGGCGGCCTGCGCCATCGCCTGCTGCAGGTCGCCGGCGGCATTCACCGGCAAGGCCAGGCGCGGATCGGCGGCCAGCGGCGGCAGTTCGCCGCTGGCCTGCCCGCCGCAGGACTGCACCTGGCCACGGTAGGCGTTGATCGCCTCGACCAGTTGCGCCTCGTCGGCGGCACTGGCGGCCGCTGCGAGCGCCAGTCCGAGCGTCAGTACGGCCAAACGCGGGATGCTTGGGATTGCCATGGAAATCTCCTCGATCTGATGGCGCCTATGATGCGCGATTCCGCGGCGCGCCGCCGCATTCGACCGGAACCCGGCGCCGGCGTTGCAGGCTCAGGCCGGCGCTTCGGCGAACGCCTCCACCAGCCGCTCGATCACCGCGCGGACCCGCGCGGTGTGGCGCAGGTCCTTGTGGGTAACCATCCACACCTCGTATGGCCGGCGTCGCTCGCGCTGCGGCCAGACCCGCACCAGTCCGTCGCGCTCGCCCATGTACAGCGGCAGCTCGCAGAGCCCCAGGCCACGCGCCAGGGCCTGGCGCACCATCATGTTGGAATTCACCGCGATGACCACCCGGCCGTCGCGGATCGGCTCGCCGCCCAGGGTCAGTTCGCGCTGGCTGTGCCAATAGGGTTCGTACATCACCAGGTCGTGGCCGCGGAAACGCTCGCCGGGCACCGGTACGCCGTTGCGCCGCAGGTAGTCCGCGGAAGCGAACAGGCCCATGGGCCAACTGGCGAGTTTTCTCAGGATCAAATCGGGATTTTCCGGCCGCAGGGTGCGAATCGCGATGTCGGTCTCGCGCTTGGGCAGGTCGACCACGGCCGAAGCGCTGTCGAGCAGCACGCGGATATCCGGGTGTTCAAGGTGCAGGCGGGCCAGGGCGGGTAGCACGAAGTCGACGGCCAGGGAGTCGGTGGTGGACAACCGCACCTCGCCGGACAGTCGGTGGTCCATCCCGCGGGTCCGCCGCAGCAGCTCCAGGGCCGAGCGCTCCATCTTCTCGGCCAGTTCGAAGGCCGCCTCGCCGGCCGGGGTCAGCAGGTAGCCGGACGAGGTGCGCAGGAACAGGGTCGAGCCCAGCGCCGCCTCCAGCGACGCCAGCCGCCGGCCCACCGTGGCCTGGTCGATGTGAAGCGCGCGGGCGGCGCCGCGCAGGGTGTGCTCGCGGCAGAGCGCGAGGAAGACGCGGGTGTCGTCCCAATTCATGGCGGTTTTCCTGATGCATTTTCGCATCAGTCTAATGAAAAAGCGCTGCGCGACCACGGCATCCGCGCTGATTACCATGCGAATCAGGTCCGAACCATTTTCCCAGGAGCATGCGATGAGCAGCACGAACCGATTTCCCGAACGAATGACCGCCATCGAGATCGCCCGGCCCGGCGGCCCCGAGGTACTGGTGGCGACCAGCCGGCCGCTGCCGACGCCCGGCCCGCGCGAGGTCCTGGTCGAAGTCCGCGCCGCCGGCGTCAACGGTCCCGACGTGCTTCAGCGCAAGGGCGTGTACGACCCGCCGCCCGGTGCCTCGGACATTCCCGGCCTGGAGATCGCCGGCACGGTGCGGGCGGTCGGCAGCGAGGTCAGCCGCTTCGCCGTCGGCGAGGCGGTGATGGCGTTGATTCCCGGCGGCGGCTACGCGCAGTTCGCGGTGGCCGACGAGCGCACCACCCTGCACCTGCCCGACGGCCTGGGCATGGAGGAAGCGGCGGCGCTGCCGGAAACCTTCATGACCGTCTGGGTCAACCTGTTCCAGCGCGGTGGCTTCAAGGCCGGCGAGACGCTGCTGGTCCACGGTGGCGCCTCCGGCATCGGCACCGCCGCGACCATGCTGGGCAAGGCCTTCGGCGCGGCGAAGATCTTCACCACGATCTCCAGCGAGGCCCAGCGCGAGGCCAGCCTGCGCCTCGGCGCCGACCTGGCGATCGACTACACCGAGCAGGATTTCGTCGAGGAAGTGCTGCGCGGCACCGAAGGTCGCGGGGTCGATGTGATCGTCGATATCGTCGCCGGCGACTATGTGACGCGGAACTACCAGGCGGCGGCGATGAACGGACGGATCGTGCAGATCGGCGTGATCAAGGGCAAGGCCGCCGAAGTCGACCTGTTCCCGATGCTGAGCAAGCGCCTGGTCCATCTTGGCTCGACCCTGCGCTCGCGAAGCCACGACGAGAAAGGCGCGATCATCGCCGAACTGGAGCGCCAGGTCTGGCCGCATGTGCGCGCCGGCACTGTCCGGCCGCAAGTGTTCCGCACCTTCCCCCTGGAGCAGGCGCGCCAGGCCCACGAACTGATGGACTCCGGCCAGCACATCGGCAAGATCGTCCTCACGTCCGCTCCCTGAGGCCGCTCAGACCTCGATATCGCCCAGGCGCAGCGCCCGCGCCACCGCCTGGGCGGTGGACGCCGCGCCGAGACGGCGGCGGGCGGCACGCAGGTGATTCTCCACGGTGCGCTCGGAAATCATCAGGATCGCCGCCACCTCCGCTTGCTGCTTGCCCAGGGCGATCCATTGCAGGACTTCCCGCTCGCGCTCGCTGAGCGCTTGCGCATCGCCCGCCGACACAGGGCCGCGCAGGCGCTTCAGGGCGAAGAACAGGATCGGGCAGAAGGCCTGGGCGGCGAGCTTGCAACCGGCATTCAGGTCCAGCCGCTCGCCGGCGAAAGACACCGCGCCCTCCAGACCGTTGCGGCCGAACACCGGCACCTGCATGCCATTGACCTGGCCGAGGTCGCGGACCCCACGGACGATGCGGTAGGTCATGCGCTCGGGATCCTCCGAGGGGCTCTTCGACCAGAAGAACGGCTCGTCCAGTTCGAGGATGTGCCGGGTGACCGGACAGTGCAGAAGATAGGCGTCGCGCTCCTGGGCGCTGCGCCCCTCGGCCCAGTCGCCATGGACGAAGAACAGCTCGTCGATCAGTTCGTCCTCGCCGGGGCGGGGGAACAGGCTGCAGACGATCACCCGGTCGAAGCCCAGGCGTGCGGCGAACTCCACCATCTCGCGGCAGACCGCCTCGGTGGTAGCGGCCTTACGCAGCCGGGCGACGCTGTCGAAGAGAAGGCTGGCGTAGTCGGTCATGGAGCGGACGTTCCTGGCTTTTCCCGCATGATCCCCGGCTTGCCGGCAAAAGCCCATAGGGGAAAACCCTCAGGCGACCGATCGTGGGTTAGGGGATTTCCCCTATTTCGCCGGCCGGCGACCCCGCCTATGGTCTTGGTGCGACCTCCATCACGCAGAAAGGAACGAGCCATGAGCAACGAGCGCGACACCAGCAGAACCCCGACGCCCGACCACGCCGAGCACAACGCGTTCTTTCCCTCGCCCTATTCCCTGAGCCAGTACACCTCGGCGAAGACCGACTTCGACGGCGCCGACTACCCAACCCCGTACAAAGGCGGCAAGAAGGTGCTGATGATCGGTACCGACGAACGCTACATCCTGATGCAGAACGGCAGCATGTTCTCCACCGGCAACCACCCGGTGGAAATGCTCCTGCCGATGTACCACCTGGACAAGGCCGGCTTCGAGTTCGATGTCGCCACGCTCTCCGGCAACCCGGTGAAGCTGGAGATGTGGGCGATGCCCGGCGAGGACGAGGCGGTGAAGAGCATCTACGCGAAGTACCTGCCCAAGCTGAAAGCGCCGCAGAAGCTCGCCGACCTCCTGGAGCAGGCCGTCGCCGACGACTCGCCGTACACCGCGGTGTTCGTTCCCGGCGGCCACGGCGTGCTGGCGGGCATTCCGCACAGCCGGGAGGTGAAACGGCTGCTCAATGCCTTCCTCGCCAAGGACCGCTACATCATTACCCTTTGCCACGGTCCGGCCTGCCTGCTGGCACCGGCGGTCGAGGAGAAGCCGGAGGACTACCCGTTCAAGGACTACGAGATCTGCGTGTTCCCCGACGCCCTGGACACCGGCGCCAACCTAGAGATCGGCTACATGCCCGGTCCCCTGCCCTGGCTGGTGGGCGAGAACCTGCAGAAGCTCGGGGTGAAGATCCTCAACAAGGGCATCACCGGCCAGGTCCACCGCGACCGCAAGCTGCTCACCGGCGACAGCCCGCTGGCCTCCAACAACCTTGGCAAGCTGGCCGCCAAGACCCTTCTCGAAGCGTTCGCCCGCTGATTCCCCGCCGCGCCCCGTCCGTGCCCCACGGACGGGGACATCTCCCGTTCGTCCCGGCGTCATCGAACTTAAACCGGCCTGGCGCAGCATCGTCCTTCAGGAAGAGGAATGGCGCGTTGCCCGACGCCGTCCGGCGAAAGACGAATCGATGACCGCACAGAAAGAAAACTCTGACAGCACACCGACTAGTCGTCCTCCCTTCCCGCCGTTACGGTTCCGGGCTTGCGCACAAAGCCGAACCCAAGGGGGCCCCTCATGTCACTGCCGCCGTACCTCAAGCCCGGCGACAAGGTCGTGTTGTACGACCAGCACTGCCGCTTCTGCACGCTCTGGAGCGGTTTCCTGGCACGCCGCGCCGACCACCGGCTGAAGCTGCTTGCCGCGCAGTCCGCCGAAGGCCTGGCGATTCTCGATTGGTTCGGGCTGGCACCCGATCATTTCGACACCTGGCTGTTCGTCGACGGCGCCTACGCCTGCGACGACAACGATGCCCTGCTCGAGGTGCTGCGCCTGTTGCCGGGCCCCTGGCGTCACCTGCGCTGGCTGCGCCTGCTGCCAGCCTGGCTGCGCGACGAGTGCCACGAGGCGCTACGGCGCAACCGCTGGCGCTGGTTCGGCCGCCAGCGCCCGCCCCTCCGTCGTCGCTCCTGGCGTCCCCGTCGAGCCTGACGCCTCTCCGCGCTGGCCGTGGCGGGTTATGCTGCCTGCGCACCAGCCTGCGGACTCATACTTGCCATGGCCCTTGACCCGAGCCAACGCCGACGACTGCGCCACGCGCTATCCGACGCCTTCGTCGACACTCTCCTGGAGCCCGAGGATATCGCCCGGCGGATAAAGGGCGTCGACCCGGCGTTGCTGGAACGGTTGTTCTTCGAGGAGGTGGCGCCGGTCTGCCACGGCAACCTGCTCAGCCCCGCTCCGGCGGTCTGGACCGCCTTCGACGAGGCCTGGCTGGAAGAGGCCATCGAGCGACGCCTGGCGCGGCAAAGGGGTAGCGCCCTGCGACGCTGGCACGAGCGCTGCCTGGTCGCCTGGCTGCGATGGCGATACGCCGACACCTGGCGCGCGATCGCCGGCGCTCTTTGAGCGAGCGCCTCAGCGAAATACCGAATGGATGAGCTTGCCGGCCTTCTTCGTGTCGACCGCCTGCTGGCGTACCGGCGGCAGCGGCTCGCGCTTGTCCTTGTCTGCCTCGTTCATCTGCGCCACCCAGGCATCCACCCGATCGCGGCTGACGGCGCCGTAGTTGAGACGGCAGCTATCGACGAGGGTCTTGCCCTTCTTCTCCTTGTAGCTGCACTGCACGCGGAAGTCGCCGATGTAGTTGGTGGCGAAGCTCTCGGCACGGAACGGCGCGGAGAACGGCTTGGAGGTATAGGTCTCGTAGTAGTAGTCGGTCTTGGTCAGCGGCGTAGAACGACAGTTGGACTCCACGTTCACCGCCGTGTGGGTGACGCTGCGCTTCCTTTTCTGGACCGTCTTCTCCAGCGCCTCGCCGTTGGCCTCGCAGCGCTCCTCGTACGCACCGGTCTCGCGGGTGACGGTATAGGACAGGTACCTCACCTCGAACTCGTAAAGCTCGTAGTAGCGCGGCGTCAGTGCGAGGCTGAACAGCTCGGAGTACGACGAGGTGGTGACGTGGGCCGCATGGGTCTTGGAGGCGGGATCGCGGAAACGCAGGGTCAGGCGGGTGGACGGGTCGTTGCTGCCGGTGTTCTCGAAGCCGACCACGCCGGTGACGAAGCTGGGCGGATCGCCGGCGCGCATGGAGAACCAGGACGACACCGAGCCCTGGTTCGCCGGGTTGATGTTGCAGCCCGCCAGCGCTGCCATGCAGGCGAGCACGGCAGGTAGCTTTCCTTTTCTGGGCGTCATTGAAATCCCTTTGCTCGCGACAGGAGGAAAATATCGTTAGGAAACAACGTTGAGAGGCCGGCAAGGATACCCGACTGGCGCACGGGTCGCATCATTATGACATCACGCCGCCCGCCGGCGTTGCCGCGACCGTTCGTCGAACCTGTAAATTCCGGTAGTTTCCCTTGCCGTCGCTGGCGTCCCAGGATCGGGATTTCCTGTGTTCGCCGGGAGGATCCTGGCGTGTCCACGACCAGCCTCTGCCCCTCCGCCACGCGGGAACACGGTCCCGGCGCGAAACGCGTCCTGCCTCTGCTGTTCCTCACCTGCCTGCTGGATGCCGCTGGCGTCGGCCTGATCGTGCCCCTGCTGCCGACGCCAGCGGCATCCAGCAGGCAGGTGAGGAACAGC
>NZ_SCND01000080.1:0-18848 GCF_005503585.1 Pseudomonas sp. 2VD | reverse complement strand
CGGCCGGCACCCAACTGCTGCCGATCCACGACGACGGCCGCCCGGCCGACGACTTCGGCCTGGCGGTGGCCGGCAAGCTGCGCGTCTCGAACAGCGAACTGAAGATCGGCGAATGGATGCCGGTGCTGCCGATCCTCCGCTCCGACGATGGCCGCTCGCTGCCGCAGACCTTCCGCGGCGGCCAGCTCAGCGCCAACGAGATCGCCGGCCTGACCCTCTACGCCGGCCAGTTCCGCGGCAACAGCCCGCGCAACGACGCAAGCATGCAGGACATGTCGCTGTTCGGCCGGCCAGCCGCCACTTCCGACCGCTTCGATTTCGCCGGCGGCGAATATCGCTTCAATGGCGAAC
Organism: Pseudomonas sp. 2VD; assembly: GCF_005503585.1. Lineage (NCBI taxonomy): Bacteria > Pseudomonadati > Pseudomonadota > Gammaproteobacteria > Pseudomonadales > Pseudomonadaceae > Pseudomonas > Pseudomonas sp. 2VD. The sequence continues at coordinate 18,497 of NZ_SCND01000080.1, read as the reverse complement.
GCAGCCTGCTCGGCCTGTGGAACGCCGAGCTGAAGGACATCTACCGCCAACAGTACCTGCAACTGCAACACAGCCAGCCGCTCGGCGACTGGCTGCTGGGCGCCAACCTCGGCGGATTCCGTGGCCGCGACGCTGGCAGCGCGCGCGCCGGCAAGCTCGATAACCGCACCGTTTCCGCGCTGTTCTCCGCGCGCTACGGGCTGCATACCCTCTATCTCGGCCTGCAGAAGGTCAGTGGCGACGACGGCTGGATGCGGGTCAACGGCACCAGCGGCGGAACCCTGGCCAACGACAGCTACAACGCCAGCTACGACAATCCCGGCGAGCGCTCCTGGCAACTGCGCTACGACTTCGACTTCGTTGGCCTCGGCCTACCCGGCCTGACCTTCATGACCCGCTACCTGCATGGCGACCATGTGCGCCTGGCCGGAGTCACCGACGACGGCAGCGAATGGGGACGCGAGAGCGAGCTGGGCTACACGCTGCAGAGCGGCGCCTTCAAGCGTCTCAACGTCCGCTGGCGCAACTCCAGCCAGCGCCGCGACTGGGGCAGCAATACCCGCTTCGACGAGAACCGGCTGATCGTCAGCTATCCGCTGAGCCTGTTGTGAAGCCTACGCGCCGACCCCGTTGCGTTCAGCGGCCACGGCGCCAGGCGACCACCAGGCCGCTGGCGCAGATGACGAGGATGCCGAGCAGCGCCCAGGCATCCGGCACGTGGCCGAACACCAGCAGGCCGAGCAGGCCGGCGAAGATGATCTGGCCATAGCTGAACGGCGCCAGGGTCGCCGGCGGCGCATGGCGGAAGGCCTGGGTCAGCAGCAGGTGGCCGCCCATGCCGCAACCGCCCAGGGCGATCATCATCAGGCCGTGGAGAAGACTTGGAGTCTGCCAGAAGAACGGCACCAGCAGGCTCATGATGAGCGTGTTGAAGATGCCGGCGAGGAAGTTGCTGGTGGTCGGGCTGTCGCTGTTGGCGAGCATCCGCGTGAGCAGTTGGTAGAGCCCGAAGCACAGCGCCGAGCCGAGCGGGAACAACGCCGCCGGGGTGAACAGCGCGCCACCGGGACGCACGATGAAGAGCACGCCGATGAAGCCGGTGAGCACCGCCAGCCATTGACCGAGGCTGACCTTCTCCTTCAGCAACGGCACGGATAACGCGGTCACCAGCAGCGGCGCCAGGAAGTTCACCGCGGTCGCCTCGGCCAAGGGCAGGTAGCGCAGGCCGGTGGTGAAGAACAGGCTGGTGCCGATCAGGCACAGTGCCCGCGCCAACTGCATGAGCGGACGGCGGGTGCGGATCACCGCGAGGCCGTTGCGCGGCACGAACACGGCGACCATCAGCAGGGTGTGCACCAGGTAGCGGGCCCAGACCACCATGACGATCGGGTAGAAACCGGAAAGGAACTTGGACAACCCGTCGTGGCTGGCGAACAGGAACACCGCGGCACAGATCAGCAGGATGCCGCGCAGGGTCTGGTCGCTGGCGGGCAGCGGGGAGGTGGATGCGTTCATCGGAGGGTCCGGGCACCAGGGCAAATCGATAGCAGGCTATTTATTCTGACGGTACCCGCCATCGAGGAAAGAAACGATCGGCTTCAACGTTTGGAAACTATAGAACCCCGTTCCATTATGCAAACGGGCAACCTGCCTGCGCGGTGGCGCTACAGGCGGGCGAGCAGCGCCCGGGTCCGCTCGATCGCCAGCCGCGCCCGCTCCGTGCCATCCACGCCGCGCGCGAGTAAATCCAGCGCGGGCACCTCCAGGCTCAGCGGCAGGTTCTCCGGCAGGGCGCGCAGCAGCGCCAGCAGATCGAGCCCGCCATCGCCAGGGAAACGCCGTTCCTCGCGGGCCTGGCGAAGGATTTCGTCCATCGACGTCGGACGCGGCCCGACGACATCGCAGAGTTGCGCGTAGCCCAGGCGCGCAGGCGGGATCGCCCGCAGGTCTTCCAGGCTGCTGGCCGAGCGGTCGAAATGGAAGGCGTCCAGCAACAGGCCGGCGTTGTCCCGCGCCGCCGCCTCGACCACCCGCGCGGCCTGCCGCAGGTCGCGGATCCCGGTCCAGGGCATGAACTCCAGGTGCGGGTCGAGGCCGAGCGGCCGCGCCAGGTCGCACAACGCGGCGAAATTGTCCGCGCTGCGCCGCTCGTCGTCATCGTTGCCGGCCACCAGCACATAGCGCGCGCCGAACTCGGCGCCGACCTCCAGCACCGCGGCGAACTCGCCGACGCGGGTGTCCGGACGCAGGCGCAGGATCTCCACGTCCAGCGTGCGCACTCCGCTGTCGCGCAGCCGCGCCAGGGTCCGCCGGCGCAGGCCGGCATCGGCCAGCAGCGGATAGTGGTGCTCTTCCACGGTGGCCGGCACCAGGCGCAGGCCGACATGACTGTAGCCGGCGCGGGCGGCAGCCTCGACCATGTCCGGGGGCGACAGCTCGAGCACGGTGAGCGCCGCCAGGGAAAGAATCCTCGATTCCATGCACTACCTCATCGTCAGCGGTTCAGAAACTGGCCGGCGCGCAGGCCCGGCCACTGCGCGCGGCCTCGCGAACCGCCTCGACCAGCGCCAGGGTGCGAGCGGCGTCGGTGGCATCCATCAATGGCGCTTCCTCGCCCCGCGCGACCCGGACGAAGTGCTCTAGCTGGCGTTGCAGGGGGTCGCCTGCCGCCACGGCCTCCACGCTGGCCGCCAGCGGGTCGTGCCAGCCCTGCCGGGCCTCGGCGTAGCGCCAGCGGCGGAGCTGGGGCAGGCTCAGGGCACCCTCGGTGCCGGCCAGCAGGTAGCAGGGTTGCTCGGCCTGGCGCGGATAGACCGGGTTCTCCCCGGCGGCCAGCTCCCAGCTCCAGGGCGCCGCCGCAGCGTCGCAACCGGTCAGGCTGCCCAGCGCGCCATTGGCGAAGCGCAGGAGCAGCGCGACGTTGTCTTCGTTGGGCAGGCCACGGATAGCGTTGCCGGCCAGCGCCTGCACCTCCCGCACTTCCCCGCACAAGTGGCGGAGCAGGTCGAGGTCATGGATCAGGTTGGTCAGCAACATTCCCGCGCCGGGCTCGCGACGCCAGGCCACCTCGAAATAACTGTCGGGCTTCTTCAACTGCCAGAGCGCGGTGACCGACAGCAACCGACCGAGCGCGCCCTCGGCGATCAATTGGCGCGCCCGCACGACTAGCGGATTGTGCCGACGATGGTGACCGACCAGCAGCGGAACGCCAGATCGCCGGGCGACGGCGACCAGCTCGCTCACTTCGTCGAGCTGCACGCCGACCGGTTTTTCCAGCAGCAGCGGCACCCCGGCGGCGAGGCAGTCGAGGGCGGTGGCGACATGCAGGTTGTTCGGATTGGCGACGATCGCCGCTTGCGGCCGGGCTTCTTCCAGTAACCTCCGATGATCGCCGAACCAGGGCACGCCGGCGTCCGCGGCGAACGCCTGGCCCTGGGGATCGGCCACCGCACACAGGCGCGCGCCGGCGATTCGCTGCAAGCGATGGTAATGCTGGCGGCCCATGTTGCCGGCGCCGATGAGGGCGATGCGAAGCGGTGCGTCCAAGGCGGTCCCCAATCGTTGTTTTCTTGTTCGTCTCTGGATTCCAGAACGTCGTTCCAGATTTAACGAAGGAGATTATTTGAACGAGGAGTTGGCCCCGCGCAAGAGCGCTTCGAGACGGCAGCGCCGCCAGGACCTCCATGGAAGTGCGGAAAGGCCCGCTGCATGCGGGCTCCGTGGCAGGCAAGAAAGCGTTCGCTATTCGAACGCCGATGTCGGGAAAGGACTGGGGCCGGGCCGGATGGCTCAGCGGAACAGCTCGGACGCCTGGCTGGCGTGGGAGAGGTCCTGCGCCGCGGCCAGGAGCAGGGGCGCCAGTTCGTGCATGCGCGCCTCGCCGAAGCGTGCGCTAGGCCCGGCCACGCTGAGCACGCCGAGAGCCCGTCCGTCCTCGGGGTGGCGCACCAGTGCGGCCATCGCCGCCATGCCCGGCGCCGAGCATTCGATCTGCCAGGCATAGCCGTGCTCGCGGGCGCGCTTCAGGTAACGCAGCAGCTCGCTCCTGGAGCGCGGCGCGTTGGGACCGAAGTCCCGCGCCGCCCCTACGCCCTGGCGCTCCACCAGCGCCAGCGCCGCCTTGTCGCTCAGGCTGGCCAGCCAGGCGTGCCCGGATGCGGTGTAGAACAGCGGCGCCTCGCGCCCCATGTCGGGGTCGTAGCGTAGCCCGGAGGTGGCGCCCTGGGACTTGGCGATCCAGGTCTGGCGATCGCCTTCGATCACCCCCAGGCGCACCAGTTCGCCGGTCTCCCGGGCGAGCCCGTCGAGCACCGGCTGGACCAGATCGACCACCCCGCTGGACGCGAGGAAGCGGAAGCCCAGCGCGGCCAGGCGGGTGCTGAGGCGGTAGCGGCTGGTGTCGTGGTCCTGGCGCACGTAGCCGAGCCGGATCAGCTCGGCGAGCATGCGGTGCGCGGCGCTCTTGGGGATATCCAGGCGGTCCGCCAGTTGTTGCAGGGGCAGGCCGCGGGCATCGCTGGCGAGGAGTTCGAGCAAGCCGAGGGCGCGTTCGATGAGGCTACCGGCCATGGAAGGACGTTCCTGAGTCGAGGGAAGGCAGGATTCTAGAATCTGGTTCCGGATTTTCACAGCCTGGCGAAGGTCGAGATTTCACAGGGTTCCGTTCGATCAGCGAACCGATAAACGATTATCGGATTGCCACTCCCCATGGCCCTCCGTAATGTGTCTGCACCCCGGCAGGCCGAGCGCCTCCGCTACAAAAACAACAGGGGAATCCCGACATGCCGCAGCACGCCTTGCCTTCCGCCGCCTGCACCTGAGCCACGCGTCCGACCCTCGTCCCACGCCCTCACTCTCGCCGCGGAACCCGTCCCATGAACAGCCCCAGCCTGCCCGCCGTCGAACGACTCGACGTGCAAGCCTTCATCAATGCCCAGCCGCTTTCGCCGTACCAATGGCGGATCGTCCTGCTGTGCTTCCTGATCGTCTTCCTCGATGGCCTCGACACCGCCGCGATGGGCTTCATCGCGCCAGCGCTGACCCAGGACTGGGGCATCGACCGCGCCAGCCTCGGTCCGGTAATGAGCGCCGCGCTGATCGGCATGGTCTTCGGCGCCCTCGGTTCCGGACCGCTGGCCGACCGCTACGGACGCAAGCTGGTATTGGTCGCGGCGGTCTTCCTCTTCGGCCTGTTCAGCCTGGCCTCGGCCTACAGCACCAACGTCGAGCAACTGCTGGCGCTGCGCTTCCTCACCGGCCTCGGCCTCGGCGCGGCGATGCCCAACGCCACCACCCTGCTTTCCGAATACACCCCCGAGCGCCTCAAGTCGCTGTTGGTGACCAGCATGTTCTGCGGCTTCAACCTGGGCATGGCCTGCGGCGGATTCGTCTCGGCGAAGCTGATCCCGCTGTTCGGCTGGCACAGCCTGCTGCTGCTCGGCGGCCTGCTGCCGCTGGTCCTGGCGGTAGTCCTGCTGTTCCGCCTGCCGGAATCGGCGCGCTACCTGGTGGTGCGCAACCGCGGCAGCGAGCGGGTACGCCAGGTGCTGGCCCCCATCGCCCCGGCGCAGGTGGCGCTGGCACGGAGTTTCCACGTCCCCGAGCAGCAGACGGTGCAGGCCCGCAACGTGTTCGCGGTGATCTTTTCCGGTACCTACAGCGCCGGCACCCTGCTGCTCTGGCTGACCTACTTCATGGGCCTGGTGATCGTCTACCTGCTCACCAGCTGGCTGCCGACCCTGATGCGCGATAGCGGGGCGAGCCTGGAGCAGGCGGCGTTCATCGGCGCGCTGTTCCAGTTCGGCGGGGTGCTCAGCGCCGTAGCGGTGGGCTGGGCGATGGATCGCTTCAACCCGCACAAGGTGATCGGCCTGTTCTACCTGCTGGCGGGGGTGTTCGCCTGGTGCGTCGGCCAGAGCCTCGGCCAGGTCACCCTGCTGGCGACCCTGGTGCTGCTGGCCGGCATGTGCATCAACGGCGCGCAGTCGGCGATGCCGTCGCTGGCGGCGCGCTTCTATCCAACCCAGGGGCGGGCCACGGGGGTCTCCTGGATGCTCGGTATTGGCCGCTTCGGCGCCATCCTCGGCGCCTGGATCGGCGCCACCCTGCTGGGCCTGGGCTGGAACTTCGAACAGGTGCTGACCGCCCTGGTGCTGCCGGCTGCACTGGCCACCGCCGCGGTGCTGCTGAAGGGGTTGGTCAGTCACGCGGATGCGGGGTGAAACTGCCCCATCGCGTAGGACGCATAACCGCTTGCGGTTATCCGCCGCCGGGCGTCGGTGTATCGGCGGATAACGCCGGTGGCGTTATCCGCCCCACCCCAGGGTTGGCGGCATCGCGTAGGGCGGCGGCGCATCGCCTCAGAAGGTGAATTCCATGTTCAACGTCGGCGTCGAGGTTCGGCTGCCGGTGCCGCCGTCGACGCCGAACTTGTTGTGCCAATACTCGTAGCCGACGCCGAGCCACAGGTTCGGCTGGCGCTTGTCGCCTGGCAGGGCGGCGACCATCAGGGCGGTTCGGACCAGGGTTTCCGCCGCGGTGTCCTTGTCGTTGTAGTCCTCGCCCTTCTCTCCCACGTAGTTGACGAAGCCCTGGAACTTCGCCGCACGGTTGCCGACCTTGAACGGCCGCATCCAGGTCAGGTTGAGCATGTAGGTGGTGTCGAAGGTGTGGTCGGGATGGCGCGCGCCGGGCACGCCGAAGTGGTTCTTCTCGCGGTAGTAGAGCAGGCTCAGGTCGAGCACGCCGGGACCGTTGAACTTGAGGGTCGGGCCGAACACCAGGGCGCGCTTCTTGGCCGAAGCCAGGTTGTTGTTGCGGCTGGCGTCGAAGCCCAGGGTGAAGGCGTAGTCCTTGACCAGGCCGGTGCCCAGCGGCCGGTCGAACACCCGCGAGGCGTAGAGCTGGTGGCGGTAGACCGCATAGACCTCGCTGCCACCGTGGTCGGTGCCCTTGCGCGGGTCGCGGCTGTCGGAAAGGAACACATCGAGATTGAAGAAATTGCTGCCGTAGCGATAGCCGTCGGCGTGGGTGAAGCTGTAGATGCGCTTGGCGAACTTGTCCGGGTTGTTCGGGTTGGTGAATTGCTGGCCGTAGCGGAAACCGACGCTGTTGCTCATCCATTCCAGCGCCATGCTCTCCCCGGCGCCGACGAGCGCGATCAGGGCGGCGGCGCCCTGCATCATCTTCTTCATGCTGTGTGTCCTGCTGGTTGCTTGTTGTTCTTGTGGCGACTCAGCCCCCGGTTTCGCGCCGGGGTCGCGGGGCAGTATCGGCACTTCGCCGCGCTGACCAAAGAACAGAATATCGAACATACCGATGCCGAAACGGCATCAGCGAACGAGCAAGCTCGGGCAAGCCGTCTTGCATCGGCGCGAGCGCCGCTCAGGCCTCGTTCAGGCGCGCTTCCTCGCGCTCGCGCAGGCGCACTTCCTCGGCGATCTGCCGGGCCAGGGCGTCCACCGCCACCGGCAGGTAGCGGCCGGTGCGCACGTAGAGGCCGAGGTCGCTGTGGATGCCGCCATTGTCTTTCAGCGGCAGGAAGCGCAGCTCGCCCTGGGCGATGTCGGCCTCGATCCCCAGGCGGGTCTGGAAGGCGACGCCGAGCCCGCGCCGCGCCAGTTGTCGCGACAGCTCCAGGGAGCTGCTCTCCAGCACCGCCCGGCGCGGTTCGCGCAAACGGCGCTGGAGCGGCGCCAGCAGGTGATGGATGGACAGCTCGCTCTTGGCCATGATCAGGCCATGTTCGACGCAATCGGCGAAGGCGATGGCCTGGTGTCGCGCCAACGGGTGCTGCGGGGAGACGATGGCACCGAGGCGGAAATGGCCGACGCTGACCTGTTGCAGGTCGGCGCTGCGCGGCAGGGCGAAGGCCAGGCCGAGGTCGACCGCGCCGCTGCTCACCGCCTCGGGTATCGCCTGGGAACCGAGCAGGGTGACGCCGACGGTGATGTCCGGGTAGCGTTCGCGCATCGCCTTGAGCACGCAGGGCAGCAGGTCGCTGGTCACCGCCTCGATGGTGGCGATCTCCACATGGCCGGTGCGCAGGCCTTGCAGCGCGTCCAGTTCGGAACGCACGCGCTCCATGTCCTGCAGGACCACGGTGACGTGGCGCGCGAAGATCTCCCCGGCTCCGGTCAGGCGCAGGCCCCCGGGTAGGCGGTCGAACAGCGGCGCGCCGATCTCGTCCTCCAGCTTGAGGATCTGCCGGTTCACCGCCGACGAGGCGACGTTCAGGCGTCGCGCGGCTTCGCGGATCGAATGGCAGCGGCGCACCATGTCGAAGTAGTGGATCGCGGGCGCGTGGATATGCAGCTTGCGGCTCATGGCGGACCGAAGGGATGACGGAGCTGTCGACCTTCCGGGAAACGCCGGCGAATGGCAAGGGGAAGCGCCGCCTCGGCGGATAACGCCTGCGACGCCATTCGCCCTACCGATAGCCCCGCCCGGCGGCCTACCGGGACGCCTGCTGCGACTCCACGCCAAGCTCGTCCCACACCGATTCGGCCAGGTGGAAGGTCGCGTTGGCCGCGGGAATGCCGCAGTAGATGGCGCTCTGCATGATCACTTCCTTGATCTCGTCGCGGCTCACCCCGTTGTTCTTCGCCGCGCGCAGATGCAGCTTGAGTTCCTCGTTGCGGTTCATGCCGATCAGCATGGCGATGGTGACCAGGCTGCGGGTGTGTCGCGGCAGCCCCGGACGGGTCCAGATGTCGCCCCAGGCGTGGCGGGTGATCATCTCCTGGAACTCTTCGTTGAACGGCGTCAGGTTGGCCAGGCTGCGCTCGACGTGGGCGTCGCCGAGCACCGCGCGGCGCACTTGCATGCCGGCTTCGTAGCGTTGTTTCTCGTCCATCGGCGGCTCCTCAGGCGGACAGCAGGAAATCGACCAGGCGGCGGCTGAAGGCGTCGCCCGCTTCGACGTTGGACAGGTGCGCGGCGGCGAACTCGACCAACTGCGCGTCGGCGATGCGCGCCTGCATGAAGCGGGCGTTGTCCGGAGTGGTCACGGCATCGTGGCTGCCGGCGACGATCAGCGTCGGCGCCTGGACCAGCCCGAGCTGCTCGCGGAAGTCGGCGTCGCGTACCGCAGCGCAGTTGGCCGCGTAGCCCTGCGGCGAGGTGGCCGCGAGCATCGCGACGATGCGCTCGACCTGCGCCGGTTCGCGCTCGGCGAAGCCCTCGGTGAACCAGCGCGCCACCGAGGCGTCGCGCAGGTCGCGCATGGCCTGCTCGCCGCCTTTCAGGACGGTATCGATGCGGGTGTTCCAGACCTCGTCGCTGGCGATCTTCGCCGCAGTGTTGCACAGCACCAGCCGGCCGAGCCGCTCGCCGGCGTGGATGCCCAGCCACTGACCGATCAGGCCGCCCATGGACAGCCCGCAGAAATGCACGCGCGGCAGGTCGAGGGCATCGAGCAGGGCAAGCACGTCGGCGCCGAGCTGGCCGATGGCGTACGGTCCGGGGGTGACCAGCGAGGCGCCGTGGCCGCGGGTGTCGTAGCGCAGCACGCGGAAGTGGGCGGTGAGTGCGGGGATCTGCGTGTCCCACATGCCCAGGTCGGTGCCCAGCGAGTTTGACAACAGCAGGACCGGCGCGCCGGCCGGTCCTTCCAGGGAGTAGTTCAGGTCGCCGTCGGCGAGGCGTACGGTTGGCACGAAGGGATCTCCAGTCAGGCGGGATGGGGTTCGAAGCCCAGGGCATGGTGTTCGGCGAGCGCGCGCTCGACCCAGGCGCGGGCCTGGCCGAGGTAATGGGCGGGATCGAGCAGGCGGTCCAGTTCGTCGCCGGACAACTCGGCGCTCACCCGCGCCTCTTCGCCGAGCACCGCGCGCAACTCGCGGCGCTGCTCGACGGCGCGGCGGCAGCACTGTTCCACCAGGTGATGCGCGGCTTCGCGGCCGATACGGCGGGCCAGGGCGATGCTCACCGCCTCGGCGAGCACCAGGCCGTGGGTCAGGCCGAGGTTGTGGCGCATCCGCTCGGCGTCCACCTCCAAGCCTTCGAGCAGGCCGATCGCCTGTTGCAACGCGCCGGAAACCAGGCAACAGAGTTCCGGCAGGGTTTCCCACTCGGCGTGCCAGAGACCGAGGCTGCGCTCGTGTTCCTGCGGCATCGCCGCGAACAGGGTCGAGACCAGCCCCGGCGCACGGGTGGCGGCGGCGATCAGCACCGCGCTGCTCACCGGGTTGCGCTTGTGCGGCATGGTCGAGGAACCGCCGCGCCCGGCGCCGGCCGGCTCGAAGACCTCGCCGGCCTCGGTCTGCATCAGCAGGCTGACATCGCGCCCGAACTTGCCGAGGCTACCGGCCACCAGGCCGAGCACGCTGGCGAACTCCACCAGGCGGTCACGCTGGGTGTGCCAGGGTTGTTCGGGCAAAGCCAGGCCCAGCTCCTCGGCCAGCGCCGCGGCCACCGGCAGGGCCTGTTCGCCGAGCGCGGCGAGCGTCCCCGAGGCGCCGCCGAATTGCAGCACCAGCAGGCGCGGGCGCAACTCGCGCAGGCGCTGGCGGTGCCGGGTCAAAGCACCGAGCAGGCCGGCGAACTTCATGCCCAGGGTCACCGGGGTGGCGTGCTGCAACCAGGTGCGCCCGGCCAGCGGCGTGTCGGCATGCCGTTCGGCCTGGTCCGCCAGGACCTCGGCAAGACGTTGCAGATCCTGCTCGAGCAAGGCCAGCGCACGGCGCAGTTGCAGCACCAGGCCGCTGTCCATGGCGTCCTGGCTGGTGGCGCCGAGATGCACGTAGCGCTCGGCCTCGGCGTCGCCAGCCGCCACCTGGCGGCCCAGCGCCTTGACCAGCGGGATCGCCGAGTTGCCGGCAGTGGCGACCGCCTCGGCCAGCGCCAGCGGGTCGTACAGTTCGGCGCGGCAGGCCGCCTCGATCGGCGCCACCGCCGTCGCGGGAACCACCCCGGTGCGCGCCTCGGCGCGAGCCAGGGCGGCCTCGAAGTCGAGCATGCCTTGCAGGCGGCCGCGGTCGGAGAACACCGCGCGCATCGGCGCCGCCGTGAAATAGGCATCGAACAACTGGTTGGCGGGTACGTCGCTCATCGGTTTTCCTTTTCCCGGCCCGTCAGGGCTCGTCGTTCAGGTAGCTGACCTTGCGCAGGTCCGGCAGGCTCACGCAGACCAGCAGCGCCAGCAGGCACATGGCTGAAACATACCAGTAGAAGACGTTCTCCATCCCTACCGACTTCAGCCCCAGGGCGACGTACTCGGCCGAGCCGCCGAAGATCGCGTTGCCCACCGCGTAGGACACTCCGACGCCGAGGGCGCGCACCTCCGGCGGGAACATCTCGGCCTTGATCAGGCCGCTGATGGAGGTGTACAGGCTGACGATGGCCAGCGCCAGGATGATCAGGAAGAAGGCCATGTAGGGACTGCTCACGGTCTTCAGCGCGAGCAGGATCGGCAAGGTGCAGAGTGTGCCCAGGGTGCCGAACCAGAGCATCGAGGTCTTGCGCCCGATGCGATCGGAAAGCATGCCGAACAGCGGTTGCATCAGCATGTACGCGAACAGGGCGAAGGTCATCACCGCGCTGGCGGTCTTGGCGCTCATCCCGGCGGTGTTGACCAGGTACTTCTGCATGTAGGTGGTGAAGGTGTAGAAGATCAGCGAGCCGCCGGCGGTGAAACCGAGCACGGTGAAGAAGGCCCGCTTGTGTTTGAACAGCTCGGCGAAGGTGCCGGATTCCTTGCGCTCCAGGGTCGACTTCGAAGCGGTCTCGTTCAGCGAGCGCCGCAACCAGAGGGCGATCACCGCGGTGATCGCGCCGATCACGAAGGGAATCCGCCAGCCCCAGGCACGCAGTTCGTCTTCGCTCAGCAACTGCTGCAGGATCACCACCACCAGCACCGCCAGCAACTGTCCGCCGATCAGGGTGACGTACTGGAACGAGGCGAAGAAGCCGCGCTGGCCCTTGAGCGCCACCTCGCTCATGTAGGTCGCGCTGGTGCCGTACTCGCCGCCCACCGACAGGCCCTGGAACATCCGCGCCAGCAACAGCAGCGCCGGCGCCAGGGTGCCGATGCTGGCGTAGGTGGGCATGCAGGCGATCGCCAGGGAGCCGGCGCACATCATCACCACCGAGATCAGCATGGCGGTCTTGCGCCCGTGCTTGTCGGCGATGCGGCCGAACATCCAGCCGCCGATGGGGCGCATGAGGAAGCCGGCGGCGAAGACCCCGGCGGTGTTCAGCAACTGCACCGTGGGGTTGTCGGAGGGGAAGAAGGCCGGTGCGAAGTAGATCGCGCAGAAGGCGTAGACGTAGAAGTCGAACCATTCCACGAGGTTGCCGGAGGAGGCGCCGACGATGGCGAAGATGCGCTTGCGGCGTTCTTCGTTGCTGTACTGGTGAACAGGGGCAGTCATGCTGTTGTTCTCTCGACAGGGTCCGTTTCATCCTGACCGTGCGACGGAGCGTCCTGTTCCGCTGCACACGCGCCGCGCCGCCGCCGAACCATGGGCAGCGCCGCGCGGCGCGCGCTCTTGATACCGGGCGGGCGACCCGGTTGTGCCAGTCAGACCCGCTCGATGGCCAGCGCCAGGCCTTGGCCGACGCCTACGCACATGGTCGCCAGGCCGCGCCGGCCGCCGCTCTTCTCAAGTTGATGGAGCGCGGTGAGGACCAGCCGCGCACCGCTCATCCCCAGCGGGTGGCCGAGGGCGATGGCACCGCCGTTCGGGTTGACCTTCTCACTGTCGTCGGCCACACCCAGTTCGCGCAGGCAGGCCAGGCCCTGGCTGGCGAAGGCTTCGTTGAGTTCGATCACGTCGAAGGCGTCGATCGCCAGGTCCAGGCGCCGCAGCAGCTTGCGCACCGCCGGCACCGGGCCGATGCCCATGATCCGTGGGGCGACGCCGGCGCTGGCCATGCCCAGCACCCGCGCGCGCGGAGTCAGGCCGTGCTTCTCCACTGCCTCGGCGGAGGCCAGGACCAGCGCGGCGGCGCCGTCGTTGACCCCGGACGCGTTGCCGGCGGTGACGGTCTTCTCCGGCCCGTTGACCGGCTTGAGCCGGGCCAGCGCCTCCAGGGTGGTGTCGGGACGCGGATGCTCGTCGTACTCGACCAGGGTGTCGCCCTTGCGCCCGCGAATCGTCACCGGGACGATTTCCTCGGCGAAGAAACCGGCCGCCTGCGCCCTGCCGGCGCGCTGCTGGCTGCGCAGGGCGAAGGCATCCTGGTCGGCACGCGACACGCGATAGTCGTCGGCGACGTTGTCGGCGGTCTGCGGCATCGGGTCGATGCCGTACTGCTCCTTCATCAGCGGGTTGACGAAGCGCCAGCCGATGGTGGTGTCCTCGATCTTCTGGCCGCGCCCGAAGGCGCTATCGGCCTTGCCCATCACGTACGGCGCGCGCGACATCGACTCGACGCCGCCGGCGATGGCCAGCTCCATCTCGCCGCAGGCGATGGCGCGGAACGCCGTGCCGATGGCGTCCATCCCCGAGGCGCAGAGGCGGTTGAGGGTGACGCCGGGCACGCTCTCCGGCAAACCGGCCAGCAGCAGCGCCATGCGCGCCACGTTACGGTTGTCCTCGCCGGCCTGGTTGGCGCAGCCGAGGAACACCTCGTCCAGCGCCGACCAGTCGACCCCCGGGTTGCGCTCGACCAGGGCCTTCAGCGGCACCGCCGCGAGGTCGTCGGCGCGCACCGCGGAAAGACTGCCGCCGAAACGGCCGATCGGCGTGCGCACGGCATCGCAGATGAATACCTCGCGGCTCATTCGTCGCTCCCCTTCTGTCCATGGGCGGCCGCGGTGCGCGCCTCGAGGTCGCGCAGCGCGGCGAGTTCGACCTCGCTCGGCGCGGGCGTCTCGGCGACCCGCTCGGCGAAGCGGATCGCCCAGCCGGTGGCCTCGACCACCTGCTCGCGGGTCACGCCCGGATGCAGCGAAGTGACCACGAACTCGTTGCTGCCGGCTTCCGGCTCCATGATGCACAGGTCGGTGATGATCGCCACCGGCCCCTTGCCCGGCAGGCCCAGGCGCTGGCGCGAGTCGCCGCCCTCGCCATGGCCGACCGAGGTGACGAAGGCCAGCTTGTCGACGAAGGTGCGGTGCGACTGCTTGAGGATGATCAGCACTTCCTTGGCGCTGCCGGCGATTTCCGGCGCGCCGCCGGCTCCCGGCAGGCGCACCTTGGGCTGGCGGTAGTCGCCGATCACGGTGGTGTTGATGTTGCCGAAGCGGTCGACCTGGGCCGCGCCGAGGAAGCCGACGTCGATCCGTCCGCCCTGCAGCCAGTAGCGGAAGATCTCGCCGGTGGGGACCACGGTATCGGCGGTCTCGGCCAACTCGCCGTCGCCGATGGACAGCGGCAGGACGCTGGGCTTGGCGCCGATCGGCCCGGACTCGTAGATCAGCACGACGTCCGGCGAGGAAGTCAGGCGCGCCAGGTTGGCGGCCTTCGACGGCAGGCCGATGCCGACGAAGCACACCGCGCCGTTGTGCAGGCGGCGGGCGGCGGCCACGGTCATCATCTCGTTGGTGCTGTAGCTGCTCATCGCTTGCCCTCCGCGAGCTTGGCCTGGAAGGCGCCGAAATCCTCGGTCCCCCGGATGTATTCGTCGATCCACGCGGTGAAGCTTTCGCGGTCGCGGGCGATCGGGTCCCAGTCCTGGTAGAAGCGGTTGTCGCGCTCGTAGTAGCCGTGGGCGTAGGACGGATGCGCGCCGCCGGGCACCAGGCACACGGCGCTGAGCGCCCAGCTCGGCAGGACGCAGGCGTTCAACGGGGCGTCCAGTTCGTCGACGATCTCCTCGACGGTGACGATGCAGCGCCTCGCCGCCAGGGCCGCTTCCTTCTGCACACCGAGGATGCCCCAGAGCAGCACGTTGCCCTTGCGGTCGGCCTTCTGCGCGTGGATCACGCTGACGTCCGGGCGCACCGAGGGCACCGCCGCCAGCACTTCGCCGGTGAACGGGCAGGTGACGCTGCGGATCAGCGGGTTGACCTTCGGCAGGTCGGAGCCGGCGTAGGCGCGCAGCACCGCGAAGGGCAGCCCGGAGGCGCCGGCGACATAGGCGTTGGCGAGGTCGGCGTGGCTGTGTTCCTCGATCTCCAGCGGTTGCGGCCAGCCCTTCTCCACCGCGTCGCGCAGGCGGTGCAGCGAACCGACACCGGGGTTGCCGCCCCAGGAGAACACCAGCTTCTTCGCGCAGCCTGCACCGATCAGCAGGTCGTAGACCAGGTCGGGAGTCATGCGGATCAGCGTCAGGTCTTTCCTGCCCTGGCGGATCAACTCGTGGCCGGCGGCCGTCGGGATCAGGTGAGTGAAGCCTTCGAGGGCGACGCTGTCGCCATCGTGGACGAAGCGTCGCACCGCTTCGCGCAGGGAGAGGATTTCAGCCATCGGTCGGGTCTCGTCTTGTTGTGCGCTGCCTGGACGGCACGTGACGAGAACCTTACGCCGGGGTCCGAGGGCTCACAATCCGATAATCGATTAACAGTTCGATAATCGAACAGAACGTTAGCAAGCATCCGATCGACCGAAGCCGTCGCCTCATTCGTCGCTGTGGATCACCACCAGCAACTCCGCCTGGGTCTCCCCCAGGGAGCGGATGCGGTGCGGCTTCTGTGCGTTGAAATGCAGGGCGTCGCCGCGCTCGAGGATGATCCGCTGGTTCATGAAGTCGACCTCGACCTGACCCTCATGGACGAAGATGAACTCTTCACCGAGGTGCTCCTTGAACGTCGAGTGACTGAAATCGCGCGGCGGATGGACGATGAACGGCAACAACGCGCGGGCGCCGATCTGCTGCGCGAGGGAGGCGTAGGCCGGGCCGTCGTCGCCGCTGGACAGCGACTTGCGCTGGTCGCGACGAACGATGCTGTAGCCGTCGACACCGTCGCTTTCCTCGGAGAACAGCTCCTCCACCTGCACGTTCAACGCCTTCGCCAGCTTCAGCGCGGCGGCAATGGACGGCGTGTTCAGCCCGCGCTCGACCTTGGACAGGTAGCTCTTGGTCAGGCCGGTCTTGTCGGCCAGGGTCTCCAGCGTGACCCCGAGTTTTTTTCTCAGCAATTTCAAGCGCATGGACATTGAGGACAGCCTTCTCCCGATGGCGATGAAACTTTTCTCTTGCTAATGACACTTTGTGTCATATAACTTGATCCGTGTCATTTACAGCCGGGTCGTTGCGTGGCGCGCAACTGCCTGGCGTTTCCCCCGACTCGCTCCGTCAAAGGAACCTCGCATGGCTACGACACTGGAATTACCCAAGGATCAACTGATCCAGCACGCGCTGAAGCAGATGAAAAGCAGCCTCGGCGATAATACGTGGACTGACCGGCAAAAGCTGGCCCTGACCTGCCGGATTCTCTTCGAGGCCGGCCACGACTCCGGGCTCGCCGGGCAGATCACCTCGCGCGGCCCGGAGGCGGGGACCTACTACACCCAGCAACTGGGCCTGGGCTTCGACGAGATCAGCGCCGGCAACCTGCTGCTGGTCGACGAAGACCTCAACGTCCTCCACGGGCACGGCATGGCGAATCCGGCCAATCGCTTCCACAGCTGGGTCTATCGCGCCCGCCCGGACGTCAACTGCATCATCCACACCCACCCGCTGCACATCGCCGCGCTGTCGACCCTGGAAGTACCGCTGCAGGTCTCGCACATGGACCTTTGCCCGCTATACGACGACTGCGCCTTCCTCAAGGACTGGCCGGGCGTGCCGGTAGGCAACGAGGAAGGCGAGATCATCTCCGCCGCCCTCGGCGACAAGCGCGCCATCCTGCTCTCCCACCACGGCCTGCTGGCCACCGGTGCGAGCATCGAGGAGGCCTGCGTGATCGCGGTGCTGCTCGAGCGCGCGGCGAAGATGCAGTTGCTGGCGATGGCCGCCGGGGAGATCAAGCCGATCCCGCCGGCCCTGGCGCGCGAGGCCCACGACTGGATCTCCACCCCGAAGCGCCACGGCGCCGCATTCAACTACTACGCCCGGCGCTGCCTGCCGCGCAACAGCGACTGCCTGAGCTGAACGACCTTTCCCACCAGGTCCGTCCTGGCATTTCCCACTCAATGTCACGGGTACATCCAATGTCCGCATCCATCCACGGCATCATCGGCTACACCATCACCCCCTTCGCCGCCGACGGCGGTCTCGACCTGCCGGCCCTCGGCCGCTCCATCGAGCGTCTGATCGACGGCGGCGTGCACGCCATCGCCCCGCTCGGCAGCACCGGCGAAGGCGCCTACCTGAGCGACCCGGAATGGGACGAGGTGGTCGACTTCACCCTGAAGACCGTCGCCCATCGCGTGCCGACCATCGTCAGCGTCTCCGACCTGACCACCGCCAAGACCGTGCGCCGCGCGCAGTTCGCCGAATCCCTCGGCGCCGAGGCGGTGATGGTCCTGCCGATCTCCTACTGGAAGCTCAACGAGGCGGAGGTGTTCCAGCACTACCGCGCGGTGGGCGAAGCCATCGGCGTGCCGGTGATGCTCTACAACAACCCGGGCACCAGCGGCATCGACATGTCGGTGGAACTGATCCTGCGCATCGTCCGCGAAGTGGACAACGTGACCATGGTCAAGGAGAGCACCGGCGACATCCAGCGCATGCACAAGCTGCGCCTGCTCGGCGAAGGCCGGGTGCCCTTCTACAACGGCTGCAACCCGCTGGCGCTGGAGGCCTTCGTGGCCGGCGCGAAAGGCTGGTGCAGCGCCGCGCCGAACCTGATCCCGACGCTCAACGGCCAGCTCTACCAGGCGGTGCTCGACGGCGACCTGGAGAAGGCCCGCACGCTGTTCTACCGGCAGTTGCCGCTGCTCGACTTCATCCTCCGCCGGGGCCTGCCGACCACCATCAAGGCCGGCCTGGGCCTCTCCGGCCTGGAGGTGGGGGCGCCGCGCCTTCCGGTGCAGGCGCTGGATACCGAGGGCTGTCGGTATCTGCAGGGGTTGTTGGAAGAGCTGCGCTGATCACCCCGTCAGCGCTTTGACCCGACGGGCCCGGACGACTTGGGGCCCGTCGTTTTTTTTGCCGACGCGCAGCGCGTTCAGCGCGCCGCCCAGGCATTGAAACGCTGTTCCAGCTCCTCGCCGTGGTCCACCCAGAACTCGGCATCCACCGCCCGCGCGCCTTCGAGGTTGGCCGGCGCGGTCGGCAGCGCCTCCTGCACCGTCTTCGGCAGCAACGCCAGGGTGCCCTTGTGTACCGGCCCGTAGGGGATCTGCTCGGAGAACACCTTCTGCGTCTGCGGCTGGCTGGCGAAGGCGATGAATTTCTCCGCCAGCGCCTTGTTCGGCGTGCCCTTCACCACCGCCCAGTACTCCGGATCGTAGAGACTGCCGGGCCAGACGATGGCCAGTTTCACCCCCTCCTTCTGCGCAGCGGCGATGCGCCCGTTGTAGGCCGCGCTCATCACCACGTCGCCGGCCGCCAGCCATTGCGGCGGCTGGGCGCCGGCCTCCCACCACTGGATGTTCGGCTTGAGCTGGTCGAGCTTGGCGAAGGCGCGGCTGACCCCCTCCGGGGTGGCGAGTACCTTGTAGAGG